>NZ_JAMPNR010000013.1:0-174083 GCF_028479485.1 Providencia sp. PROV209
TGTTATCACGGGGCTTCGAGGTTTTCTTCGAGCCGGTTTATCGTGACAACGGATGCGCATTATAGGGAGTCGCAGAAATCCCGCAAGTGTTTTTTGAAAAATAATTTCTAAGTGTTGATTTATCACTCAAAATGGTTATTTTCTGATATTTTTTAGCGCGTTTGGCAGCTCAGCAAGACTATTAATCACAATATCAGCACTTGTAATAGCTTCATCAGTCACGGTCTCACCACTTTTCACTAGCACATTTATACCAACATGAGCCGCTTTACCCGCTTGCATATCGGCAAGTTTATCGCCAACCATAATAGAAGAAGCCATATCGATGTTTAAAAATTGCTGAGCATCTAATAGCATTCCCGGTTTTGGTTTGCGGCAATTACACTCTTGCTTATATTCTTCTACTGTTGCATCTGGATGATGTGGGCAGAAATAGATACCATCTAAATCAACACCGCGGTCAGCTAAAGACCAATCCATCCATTCAGTGAGGTTCATAAACTGGTCTTCTGTATAGATACCGCGCCCAATACCAGATTGGTTAGTCACGACAACTAATGCATATCCCATTTTCTTGAGTTCAACCATAGCTTCAATAGAGCCTTCGATAAATTCAAAATCATCGATTTGATGTACATAACCATGATCGATATTAATTGTGCCATCTCTATCTAGAAAGACTGCTGGAATACCTTTGCTCACTGCTTTACTCCTCAAACTGAAATGGTTTTTAGTATCTCACGAAAAGAAATGAAATGAGAATAGAATAAATCCATCAAACTTTATTGACTTAGACGTCTAGACGCCTTAACATCCAATGCATGTTAGATACAGTATCTAAAATATAATTCGTCAGAGAATAGAAGATAGAATGATAAAGCTCTCAAATATTAATAAAGTGTTCCAGCAAGGAAACCGCAATATACAGGCACTGACTGATATCAGCCTGCATGTTCCTGCTGGTCAAATATATGGTGTTATTGGTGCATCCGGCGCAGGTAAAAGTACCTTAATTCGTTGTGTGAATATGCTGGAACGTCCAACATCAGGGCAAGTCATTGTTGATGGGCAAGATTTAACCTCTCTGCCAGAAAAAGCGCTAACGAAAGCACGCCGTGGTATTGGCATGATTTTTCAGCACTTTAACCTATTATCTTCACGCACTGTGTTTGATAACGTGGCATTGCCATTAGAGTTAGACAATACACCGAAAGAAACGATTAAACAGCGTGTTAATGAATTACTGGAGTTGGTCGGTTTATCTGAGAAAAAAGATGCTTATCCAGCCAACCTGTCTGGTGGTCAAAAGCAACGTGTTGCTATCGCGCGCGCTTTAGCTAATTCACCAAAAGTTTTATTATGTGATGAAGCAACAAGCGCATTAGACCCAGCGACCACTCGTTCTATTTTAGAATTACTGAAAGATATAAACCGCCGCTTAGGGTTAACGATTTTATTAATCACCCACGAAATGGATGTGGTAAAACGAATTTGCGACCAAGTTGCCGTGATCAGCGGTGGTCAGCTCATCGAGCAAGATAAAGTCAGTGAAGTTTTCTCTCACCCGAAAACACCTGTCGCTCAAGCATTTATTAAATCAACACTCGTTATTGATATTCCGGATGACTATAAAGAGCGCCTACAAAGTGAACCTGGTAAAGATTTATCTCCATTGCTGAAGCTGGAATTTACAGGGCAATCCGTAGATGCTCCATTAATTTCTATGGCTGTTCGTAAATTTGATATCGATATTAATATTTTAAGCTCTCAGATTGATTATGCCGGTGGCGTTAAATTTGGCGTGATGTTGGCTGAATTACACGGTTTACATGATAGCGTGGAATCCACAATTACATTTTTGAAAGAGCACCATGTGAAAGTTGAGGTTTTAGGTTATGTCTGAGGGAATGATTTCACTGCTTATTTCAGGAACGATTGATACCATTATCATGACTTTCGTTTCTGCAATTTTAGGTTTTATTTTAGGTATCCCGACAGGCGTCCTGCTGTATGTCACTCGTCGTGGTCAAGTCATGGAAAATAAAGTTTTATACAGTGTTATTTCCGCTGTAGTAAACATTTTCCGTTCTATCCCGTTTATTATTTTATTAGTGTGGATCAGCCCATTTACCAAATTTATCGTCGGTTCTGCAATCGGTATTGAGGGGGCAATAGTTCCTCTAACTGTTGGTGCAATTCCTTTTATTGCTCGTATGGTTGAAAACGCATTGTTAGAAGTACCAAATGGTTTAATTGAAGCATCTCGCGCTATGGGCGCAACTCCGTTACAGATTATTCGCAAAGTATTACTGCCAGAATCTTTAGCTGGATTAATTAACGCAGCAACCATTACGTTAATCATGTTAGTCGGTTATTCAGCAATGGGCGGTGCCGTCGGTTCTGGTGGATTAGGACAAATTGCAATGCAATATGGGTACTATACTTATAATCCATTAGTTATGAATACCGTACTTGTTCTATTAATTGTCTTAGTATTCATCATTCAGTTCACCGGTGAATATCTAATGAAAAAAGTGTCACATAAATAGTCCGTCATATAGATAGTCAGAAACAATAGCAGCGCCAAAAAACGCTACACAGTAGTTAAGGTGCTATAAATAGTGTCTAAAGGGGTAAGTTATGTCTATTAAGTTAAAATCAATTGCAGTAGTTGGCGCGCTGTTAGGAACATTAGCTCTCGCTGGCTGTGGTGAAAAACAAAAAGATCCAAATAGCATCAAAGTCGGTGTGATCATGGGCAAAGAATTTGAAGTTGCTGAAGTTGCACAAAAAGTTGCTAAAGAAAAATATGGTCTGAATGTTGAGCTCGTCTCTTTCAATGACTTCGTATTACCAAATGAAGCATTAAGCAAAGGTGATATTGATGCTAATGCATTCCAACATAAGCCTTATTTGGATCAACAAATTAAAGATCGCAATTACAAATTAGTGCCTGTTGGAAATACTTTTATTTATCCAATCGCAGGATACTCTAAACAAATTAAATCTATTGATGAACTAGCAGATGGTTCGCAGGTTGCTCTGCCGAATGACCCGACAAACTTAGGTCGCTCATTACTGTTACTGCAAAAACAAGGTTTAATTAAGTTAAAAGATGGCACAGGTTTAATGCCAACAGTATTGGATGTTGTTGAAAATCCAAAAGGCTTAAAATTTGTTGAATTAGAAGCACCTCAGTTACCGCGTGCTCTGGATGACCAAAAAATTGCATTGGCTATCATCAATACAACGTGGGCAAGCAGCGCAACACCAAAACTGACTCCAGCAAAAGATGGTCTGTTTGTTGAAGATAAAGATTCACCATACGTGAACATTATTGTGACCCGTGAAGATAATAAAGATAGCGAGAATGTGAAGAAGTTTATTCAAGCATATCAATCTAATGAAGTCGCAGAAAAAGCTAATGAAGTATTCGATGGTGGTGCAGTTAAAGGCTGGTAAGCTTTTCTCTTAAATAGAATGTGTATAAAATGCTAGGTGACGTTATGTCACCTAGCATTTTTTATTAAACCGATTACATAATTAATGCGTTCGCGCAGATAATAAAAAGGTAATATTTATGAGATTGTTTTTGCTCGCCCTCGCTACATTTGCTTTAGCTGGGTGCGGAATTAATCAATACACCAGTCCAAGCATGAATAAAGGGTTTTCGAGTATGAAACTGTCGAAACCTTTACCTGTAGAAACTGAAGAAGATGTCAGTGCAGAAAACATTAAGTTAATGAACAGCCCTGAAGAATTATTAGGAATGCCATTTCGTGATTTAGGTATTGTTTCTGGAGAGTCATGCAGAAAAAATGCAAAGAGTCCTCCTATTAATCTAGACTCTGCAAAAAACAGCATGTTGACGCAAGCCGCTTATATCGCTGCGGATGCCGTGTTATTACATCAGTGCCAAACCAAATCAGCGCCGGGTTGTTACCAAGCAACGGTATGTGAAGGTAGTGCACTTAAAATTGTTGAATAATTAACTTATGCAATCTTTTCAATTTAATGTTATTGGGCATATCGAATCTCCTTATAAAGAAAAGTTTGCCATTCCTCGCCAGCCTGGGCTGGTC
The DNA here is from genome assembly GCF_028479485.1 of Providencia sp. PROV209. Taxonomy (NCBI): domain Bacteria; kingdom Pseudomonadati; phylum Pseudomonadota; class Gammaproteobacteria; order Enterobacterales; family Morganellaceae; genus Providencia; species Providencia sp. PROV209. The sequence goes on from NZ_JAMPNR010000013.1 coordinate 4,083, forward strand.
CAAAACGGCTTTGGGCGCTTACATCTACACTCGCCTTACAATGACCCAAATGCCGTTAGAGGATTAACTCAATTTAGTCATATTTGGGTTTTATTTGTTTTTCACCAAACAATGGATGGGGGTTGGAAACCTTTAGTGCGCCCTCCTCGCTTAGGTGGTAACGATAAGATGGGTGTATTTGCAACACGCTCTACATTTCGACCTAACCCAATTGGGATGTCATTAGTTGAATTAAAAGATGTGACTATCGATAACCACCAAGTCATCCTTGAACTTGGTAGCCTTGATTTAGTTGATGGAACCCCCGTGGTGGATATCAAACCTTACCTTCCTTTTGCTGAAGCAGTCACAACAGCGAAAGCCGGTTATGCTCAAGAAGCTCCATCAGAAGATATGCAAGTTATATTTAGCCCTCTCGTTCAACTTGAGTTAGCTAAATATCAATCACGTTATCCTGGGTTAGCGGCTTTTATTGAGCAAGTATTAAAGCAAGACCCTCGTCCTGCCTATAAAAAACAGTCCAATGAAGCTCGTGATTACGCGGTTCATTTATTAGATTTCAATGTACGCTGGCGAGTGATTGACAATATCACTGACGTGTTTGCCATCGAACATAACGAAAAATCGCGTTAACCTCTTTTGACAAAGCATCGTCACTGGTAGACTAGCTCTTTATTCCGCTGCTTAGCAGCTTTAAATTATTGGGTAGGCTCAACGCCTACCATAATTTGTTGTTCTAATGGAACCTATACAATGCGTACTAGCAAATATCTGCTCTCAACTCTAAAAGAGACCCCTGCGGATGCAGAAGTTATCAGCCATAAACTGATGCTGCGTGCAGGGATGATCCGTAAACTTGCTTCTGGTCTGTATGACTGGTTACCCACTGGCGTGCGTGTTCTGCGTAAAGTTGAAAACATCGTTCGTGAGGAAATGGAAAATGCAGGCGCAATCGAGGTATCTTTACCCGTCGTTCAACCTGCTGACTTATGGCAAGAAAGTGGACGTTGGGAACAATATGGTCCTGAGTTACTGCGCTTTGTCGATCGCGGAGAGCGTCCGTTTGTTTTAGGTCCAACTCACGAAGAAGTTATCACGGATTTAGTGCGTAACGAAATCACTTCATACAAGCAATTGCCATTGAATTTATTCCAAATTCAAACCAAGTTCCGTGATGAAGTTCGTCCTCGTTTCGGTGTTATGCGTTCTCGTGAATTTATCATGAAAGATGCATACTCATTCCACACGAGCCAAGAATCATTGCAAGAAACTTACGATGCAATGTATGAAGCTTATAGCAAGATTTTCACCCGAATTGGCTTTGATTTCCGTGCAGTACACGCAGACACGGGTTCTATCGGTGGTAATGCTTCTCACGAATTCCAAGTCTTGGCACAAAGCGGTGAAGACGACGTAGTGTTCTCCACCGAATCTGATTTTGCGGCGAACATCGAATTCGCTGAAGCTGTTGCACCAAATGTGCAGCGTGCAGCACCTAGCCAAGAAATGCATTTAGTCGATACCCCAAATGCAAAAACGATCGCTGAATTAGTTGAACAGTTTAATCTGCCAATCGAAAAAACAGTTAAGACTCTGATTGTTCATGCAGAAAAAGATTCTGGTCATACTTTAGTTGCCCTATTAATTCGTGGTGACCATGAACTGAATGAAATAAAAGCAGAGAAACACCCGTTAGTGGCAAGCCCATTGCAATTTGCGTCTGAAGAAGAAATCCGTAAAGCCGTAAATGCAGGTCCAGGCTCTTTAGGCCCTGTCAATATGCCAATGCCAATCGTCATTGATCGCAGTGTTGCGGTGATGAGTGATTTTGGTGCGGGTGCAAATATTGATGGCAAACATTATTTTGGCATCAACTGGGAACGTGACCTGAAATTACCTGAAGTTTATGACTTACGTAATGTGGTTGAGGGTGATCCAAGCCCAGATGGTAAAGGTACCCTGCTGATTAAACGCGGGATTGAAGTTGGTCATATCTTCCAGTTAGGCACCAAATATTCTGAAGCGATGAAAGCATCAGTGCAAAACGAAGAAGGTCATAATCAAATAGTAACAATGGGTTGCTATGGTATTGGTGTAACGCGTATCGTCGCAGCTGCGATTGAGCAGAGTCACGATGACCGTGGGATTATTTGGCCTGATGCTATTGCACCATTCCATGTCGCCATTTTACCCATGAACATGCATAAGTCATATCGCGTAAAAGAAGTTGCAGAAAAACTGTATGCAGACCTGAAAGCACAAGGCATCGATGTCATTTTCGATGACCGTAAAGAGCGTCCTGGCGTCATGTTTGCAGATATGGAACTGATTGGTGTTCCATACACTATCGTTATTGGTGACCGCAACTTAGACACTAACCAAGTTGAATATAAATCACGCCGTAGTGATGATAAACAACTGGTTGGCTTAGATAACGTGGTTAGCTTCCTGAAAGAAAAATTAGCTAAATAATCGTTAATTGAGCCTTAAATAATAAAAGCTCAGAGTTCAGTTCACTGTCTCTGAGCTTTTTTATGATGAGATCAGAATAAATTCAGATTATTTGCAAGATTTCGTTTTATCAAACTGAATATTCCCTGTAGGAATAAATGCAGAATCAAATTGACCATCTTCCATTGATGGGCGAACAGAATAATAGCCATCCGCCTCTAAATAAACTGGCGTACCGCCATCCACATCAGTATCACTATATGCTTTTTCTAGCTCAATACCTGATGTCGCATATTTACGTCCAGATTCACATTCAGTAAATACCGCAGCATCCGCCATATAACGATATTCACCGCGTTTTTTACTCGGCGTAACTTGTTTCAATGTATGGTTCATTGAGCTTTCAATCGCCTTTCCTTCTATATCTAACAGGGTGATCGATTGATTATCTGGAGATTGAGCAAAGTAGGTACGCTCTGCTTTTGAGTTAGTCAGCGTTAATACATTGTCAGCACTGGACCAATTTCCAGTTTCATGGAACATTTGGTTGCCTTCACGCGTCTCTAAATAGAGTAATTGCTCAACATAGCTGCCATCTGGATTAACCAATAATGTCGCTTCAATACCAGAACAATCCGCACAAGGAAGCACACCACTATAAACATGGTCTACAGGTGCAAAATTCGCTTCATTCACGCTACTTTGACAACCGGATAGTGCCACGGCGCCCGCCGAAATAAGAGCCAATAAAAGTGCTTTCTTCATTATAATTCCCTTCAGATCATTCAATTATCACAGTTTCGCTTATTAAGACATCATAGCATCTCAAAGAATAAAAAAATAAGGTATGCAAAAATTTACAATAGGATAAATAACCAGCTAAAGACATCAGTTTAATGAATAAGAATTTTCCTTTTCCCACGTCACTGATTATAGTTATTAAATTACTATGCTATTATCGAATGAAGCACATCTGACTTAGTTCTTTTTGATGAGTCGATAAACGCTTAGTGTTTTTAGATAAGACAAACATGTTCAAGGCGGCAATAACCGCCACTAACACAGTGGTGAGGGAATATGTCTACAGATAATGAATATCAACCAATCAATTGTGATGATTACGAATATCTAGAAATCGCATGCCAGCGTCAATTAAAGCTGCAAATTAAGCTTAATGACGGCGAGAATATTGAAGGGCAAGCCAGTGATTTGCTCCTACGAAAAAAAATTGAGTACCTCGTCCTAATTACGCAGGAAGGTACCAAGGAGCTACGACTGGATATTATCTCATCCTTCAGTCATCCTGAAATCGGCACTATCGTTGTCGACCACTCTCACTAATCCTCGTTTTCTGAGTTTCTTCTATACCCCTTATGATAATCACAGTCATAAGGGGTTTCTAATTTTAGAACCGCTACTGAAATAACTCACTTGAAAACTCACCGTTATTTATCCAGTGCTCAGAATTTTGCCAATCAATAGCAATACCCACATTGTTCTCACCCACAAATCCATCAGGTGTAATAAAACACCCCACCGCGCAAATTAACGTATCGTTATAGTAAATAAGTGGCGTTCGTTCTCGCATCCATGGTGCAACACCAAGTTCTTGCCAAATCTTTTTACTGCTACGTGAATGATTTCGACCGACAATACTTAGTGAACCTTGTAAACCAAAACGGATAGTGACAACTTCGTTTTCTTGTGGGGGACGGATCTGCCCTTCTCCCTCCATCACAACCAGCATCCCCAGTGATTCAGGTAATAAATAATCCTCAGGATAATTCCACTGATATTGTTTCCCCATCAGGCTATTAATGCGCTTAACCACCCACAGAGCCCCTTGATAACGGCGAATTTCCACGTTACCCAAACGACAGATAGGTTCTGCATCCTGCCGAGCAAGTGCCACTTCCTGCCATATACGTTCCAATTGATTAAAGGGTGGCATGGCTAGCTGATGAAGACCAATCCACCTGCGGATTAAGGCGTTACGCTTGGCAACTGAACAGTGAACAAGCCCGTCAATATATAACCCGCCACGATAATCGATAATCTCATCAAGTGAATCTTGCAGTAATTCATCCAATAGCGCTTCTTGTTCTGCACACAATGAGGCACTGCGAGAAACTGCATTGGCAAAATGTGGCCAGCGTTCCGATAACCTTGGCATGATATGTAAACGGAGAAAGTTACGATCATAACGGTCATCCTGGTTACTATCATCTTCAACCCAAGGCAATTGCTGCTCAGCACGGTAATGTTCCAACGCATGACGAGAAATCGTGAGTAGAGGGCGTAGCAGGACCGTATTTCCACATTTAGCTTGAAAAGCAAGTGATTCCGGCATGGCAGAAAGCCCTGTAGGACCACTTCCTCGTTTAAGCGCCAACATAACTGTTTCAGCTTGGTCATCAAGATGCTGAGCCGTCACGATAATCTCATCTTCGAGTAGCTCTTCGCGATAAGCTTGATAACGTTCGGCTCTAGCAGCTGCTTCAATCCCTTTATTGCTTCCCTCCACCGTCACATGCCGACAAATAAATGGAATATCCCATTTCTGACACAATGAAGCGCAGTGAGCTTCCCACTTATCCGCTTGTATATTTAAACCATGATGAACATGAATGGCGCGGATTTCTAATGACGGTAATTCACTGATTTTTATCTGATAAAGAGCATGAAGCAATACCGTGGAGTCGATACCACCACTGAATCCAACCAGAATTTTTCGGTAGCTTCCGATTTTTTCTCGAACTGTTGCGAGAATATGCTGTGAGGATTTCGCCATTATCTTCCCTTTATTCCACTCACTTCTTAATTCAATTTTATATTAAAGATAATAAAAAACGGGAGCTGGCTAAACCGACTCCCGTTTCAAAATAGAATGGATTGCACTTAATAGGTTAGCTAATTAGCAGTAACCATATCCCATCAGACGTTGATAACGACGATTTTTCAGTGCTTCTACATCCAACGTATCTAACTCGTTTAGATCTTGAGTGAGTTGTGCTTTCAGAGATTCAGCAATTTCATCGTAGTTACGATGAGCACCACCCAGAGGTTCTGGGATCACACTGTCGATTAACTTCAGTTCTTTTAAACGAGGCGCTGTAATTCCCATCGCATCAGCTGCTAATGGTGCTTTATCTGCACTTTTCCACAAAATAGATGCACAGCCTTCTGGTGAGATAACAGAATAAGTACTGTATTGCAGCATATTCACTTTATCACCAACACCAATCGCTAATGCCCCACCAGAGCCACCTTCGCCAATTACAGTACAGATCACAGGAACGGATAAGCGAGACATCTCACGTAAGTTACGTGCAATTGCTTCTGATTGACCACGTTCTTCAGCACCAACGCCTGGGTATGCACCTGGGGTATCGATGAAGGTAATAATTGGCAGATTAAAACGCTCAGCCATTTCCATTAAACGCAGTGCTTTACGATAACCTTCTGGCGCTGGCATACCAAAGTTACGACGAATTTTCTCTTTGGTTTCACGACCTTTTTGATGACCAATAACCATCACAGGGCGCCCATCTAAACGAGCCAGACCACCAATAATCGCTTTATCATCGGCATAAGCACGATCACCCGCTAATTCTTGGTAGTCCGTAAAAATACGGGAAATATAATCCAAAGAATAGGGACGACGTGGGTGACGAGCGAGTTTAGCAATTTGCCAAGCTCCCAGATCAGAGAAAATCTTACGTGTCAGTTCAACACTTTTTTCACGTAAGCGGGCAACCTCTTCATCAAGGTTGACTTCTAAATTGTTATCTTGACGGCTAACTGCGGTTAGGGAATCGATTTTCGCCTCTAATTCAGCAATTGGCTGTTCAAAATCAAGAAAGTCCAGACTCATAATATTCCTATTTTAGTCAAATTCTAATTCTACCTGCTCACTACCCAGCAGAGTTCGAAGGTCGTTCAGAAGGGGATCCACGGGTGTCACACGCCAAACAACGCCAAACTTGAGCTTAGCTCTGGCATCATCCTTCTGATAATACAAATGAACCGGTATCGTGCCTGAGCGGTGAGGTTCAAGAGCATTGCGAAGCCGATTCAGTAATTGATCGTTAATTTGTTTATCGGACAACGATATTGCAAGGCCGCGCGCATATTTCTCCCTTGCTTCTCCGATATCCATCAATTCGCGCACTGTCATTTTATTACCACCATTGAAATCATCAAAGCTGACCTGACCGGTGGCAATCAAAATATTGTCTTTTTCCAACATATGTTGGTATTTATCCAGCGCATCTGAAAATAGCATAATATCCAGACGACCGGAACGATCATCAAGCGTACAAATCCCAATTCTGTTCCCACGCTTCGTGGTGATCACTTTTGCAGAGAGCACTAAACCTACCACAGTTGTCACTTGACCACGAGGGGTTGGGTTCACATCTTTTAATCTCAAACCATTCGTATAACGCTCTATCTCACTTAAGTATCGCGTTATTGGGTGACCTGTCAAATACAGCCCCAATGTTTCACGCTCACCATCAAGCACGACTTGTTCAGGCCATTTCGGTACACTTGCGTAAGAGCTTTCAACTTGTTCAGGGGCTTCAGCAAGAACACCAAACATATCGCCTTGCCCGATAGCTTCAGCTTTTGCATGCTGATCCGCAGCTTTTAATGCATCCTCAAGGGAAGACATTAATGCAGCACGATGAGGACCTAAATGATCGAAAGCCCCTGCCATGATCAGTTTTTCCATCACACGGCGGTTGATCTTTTTAATATCCACTCGGGCACAAAGATCAAAAATTTCTTTGAAGATCCCGCCTTGTTGGCGAGCCTCAATGATCGCCTCAATTGGACCTTCTCCGACGCCTTTAATCGCACCAATTCCGTAAACTATCTCACCTTCATCATTCACATGGAAGTGATATAGCCCGCTATTGATATCTGGCGGCAATACTTTTAAGCCCATACGCCAGCATTCGTCAACCAGTCCCACCACTTTTTCGGTATTATCCATATCCGCAGTCATTACTGCTGCCATAAATTCAGCCGGATAATGGGCTTTTAACCATAAGGTTTGGTATGAAACGAGAGCATAAGCAGCCGAGTGCGATTTGTTAAATCCATAACCGGCGAATTTCTCCACCAAGTCAAAGATTTTCATCGACAATTCGCCATCTACCCCATTTTTGATAGAACCTTCCTCAAAAACGGAGCGCTGTTTTGCCATCTCTTCAGGTTTCTTTTTACCCATCGCACGACGCAGCATATCTGCGCCACCAAGGGTGTAACCCGCTAATACCTGAGCAATCTGCATAACCTGTTCTTGGTATAGGATAATACCATAAGTTGGCTCTAGAACAGGTTTTAATGATTCGTGCTGCCAATTCACATCAGGGTATGATATCTCTTCACGTCCATGTTTACGGTCGATAAAGTTATCTACCATTCCTGATTGCAATGGTCCTGGGCGGAATAACGCCACCAATGCGATCATATCTTCAAAGCAGTCCGGTTGCAGGCGCTTAATCAGATCCTTCATTCCGCGGGATTCCAACTGGAATACCGCCGTAGTTTCTGAGCGCTGTAGCATATCGAAGCTTTTTTTGTCATCCAATGGAATTGCAGCGATATCAATTGGATCTAAGTTTTTCTTCGCTCGACGGGCATTGATCATTTCCAATGCCCAGTTAATGATGGTCAGCGTTCGGAGACCTAAGAAGTCAAACTTCACCAGCCCTGCATATTCAACATCGTTCTTGTCAAATTGCGTAACTGGGTTATTTCCTTCTGCATCACAATAGAGTGGTGCAAAATCAGTAATCTTAGTTGGGGCAATCACCACCCCACCCGCATGTTTACCGGCGTTTCGAGTTACCCCTTCAAGCTTACGCGCCATATCAATCAGCGCTTTGACCTCTTCATCTGCCTCATAAATCTCTGGCAGTTGCGGCTCAACTTCAAACGCTTTCTCGAGAGTCATTCCTGGGTCAGGAGGAACTAATTTAGAAATTCGATCCACGAAACCATATGGATGACCAAGCACACGCCCTACGTCACGAATAACGGCTTTTGCTGCCATCGTACCGAAGGTAATAATCTGAGATACGGCATCTCGTCCATACATTTGTGCTACGTGATCAATAACTTGATCCCGTTTTTCCATGCAGAAGTCAACGTCGAAGTCAGGCATAGAAACCCGCTCAGGGTTTAGGAAACGCTCAAACAGTAAATCTAGCTCAAGAGGATCTAAGTCTGTAATTTTTAAGGCATAAGCGACTAAAGAACCAGCACCTGAACCTCGGCCTGGTCCAACAGGAACACCATTATCTTTCGACCATTGGATAAACTCCATCACGATCAAGAAATAACCAGGGAATCCCATCTGGTTGATAACATTAAGCTCTATTTCTAAACGCTCATCGTATTCAGGACGCTTTTCAGCCCGCACTTTTTCGTCTGGGAATAAAAATTTGAGTCGCTCTTCTAAGCCTTCTTTCGCACGCATAACCAAAAAGTCTTCTGTTTCCATATCCCCAGTCGGGAATTTAGGCAGGAAATATTCACCAAGACGAATGGTTACGTTACAGCGCTTAGCAATCTCTACACTGTTTTCTAATGCTTCAGGGATGTCGGAAAACAGCTCACACATCTCTTCTTCAGTACGTAAGTATTGCTGAGGACTATAATTTTTAGGGCGTTTCGGATCTGCTAATGTATAACCATCATGGATAGCGACACGAATTTCATGGGCATCAAAATCACTGCTTTCAATAAAACAGACATCGTTAGTCGCAACAACAGGCAGGCCGCGCTGGGTTGCCAGCTCAACCGCCGCATGAAGGTAGCTTTCTTCATCAGGTCGACCTGTACGTATAAGCTCCAGATAATAAGCATCAGGGAAATGTGTTTGATAAAATTCAAGGCTTTCATCCACTAACGCTTGGTTACCGCGCAGTAAAAATTGCCCCACATCCCCTTTTCGCCCGCCTGATAATAGGATTAAACCTTCTTTATGTTTGACAAGCCAATCGCGATGAATCGTTGGGCCAATGGCGCCATAGCCTTTTTGGTATGCTTCGGAGATGAGTAAAGTGAGGTTTTGATAGCCTTCGTTATTGCGAGCCAGAACGGTTAAGTGAGCAACCTCATCACCCAGTTGCTCACTTTCCATATAAAAATCAGCCCCAATGATTGGCTTGATACCCGCACCATGAGCCGCACCATAAAACTTCACTAACCCACAAAGGTTAGTAAAATCCGTGATGGCAAATGCAGGCATGCCCATGGCGGCAACTTTTTTGACTAATGGACCGGTTTTTGCCAGCCCATCAATCATGGAATAGTCACTATGAACACGTAGATGAATAAAACGAGGAGAAGCCATTAACCTTATACCTATTTTTCTATGCCGACTATTTAATGTCTAACGCACGTCTTACAGGCGCGAAGCTTTTACGATGAAACTCGGTAGCGCCAAACTCAGCTAATTTTTCTAAATGATACGCTGTAGGATAGCCTTTATGTTTCGCAAAACCATACTCAGGAAAAGCTTTATCGAGCTCAACCATTTCTCTATCTCTGACGACTTTCGCAAGAATAGATGCCGCGCTTATCTCTTGGACTAAGCTATCGCCTTTGACTACTGCCTGTGATGGTATATCTAGCTTAGGGCAGCGATTACCATCCACCAAAACAAATTCCGGTTTAATCGATAATCCTTCCACGGCTCTTTGCATCGCCAACATAGTGGCATGCAATATATTCAACTGATCGATTTCTTCTGGTTCAGCACGTCCAATGCACCAGCACAGCGCTTTTTCTTTGATTTCATCGAACAGTTTTTCTCGTTTCTTTTCACTGAGCTTTTTTGAATCAGCCAGTCCTTCTATAGGATTATTGGGATCTAAAATCACTGCTGCTGTCACTACAGCGCCCACCAAAGGTCCACGACCGACTTCATCAACACCAGCAATTAAGTTGGCTTTCGGGTATATAAATTCCATTATTTTCTAACCAAATCCAGTACAGCCTCTGCGGCTTGTTGGTCCGCATCACAACGAATGAGTTGATGCAATTGTAAGAAAGTTTGCTTCAGCGCTTCCACTTTTTCACCACCTTCCAATAATGGCAGTAATTGCGCAGCAAGCTGCTGTGGCTGACACTCTTCTTGGAGTAATTCTTTGACAATTTCTTTACCTGCCAATAAGTTTGGCAAAGAAACATAAGGGGTTTTAACTAAGCGCTTTGCAAGCCAGAATGTGAAGGGTTTCATTCGATACCCCACAACCATTGGACATTTTGTTAGCATACATTCCAACGCTGCCGTGCCTGATGCTAAAAGTGTCGCATCAGCCGCAGTCATCGCATCGCGAGCTTGTCCATCAAGAATATGGACATTCAATTCAGGAGCAACCTGCTGCTTTATTTCATCAAATTGCTGACGTCTCTTCTGATTTACCAAAGGCACTACAATATGTAAATCATCGAAATGACTATTTAATAGTGTAGCGGTTTTTAAAAAATCAGCACTGAGCATCTCCACTTCAGAATGTCGACTACCCGGTAATAAGGCTAAGCATTTTGCAGTTGCTGGGATATTTAAACGCTCGCGTGCCGCGTATTTATCTGGGTTGAGGGGAATCGAATCCGCCATTGTGTGCCCAATAAAACGGCAAGGAACATCAAAGCGGTCATAAAATGCCTTCTCAAATGGGAGAAATGCTAAGACTAAATTTGTTGAGCGACCAATTTTGAATACACGCTTTTGACGCCAAGCCCAAACAGAGGGACTAACATAATGGATAGTTTTAATGCCTTTTGATTTTAAACGACCTTCAAGAGTGATATTAAAATCAGGTGCATCAATACCAACAAACACATCAGGCTGTAACTCAGTAAAACGCTGAGTTAAATCTTTGCGTATAGATAATAAGCGAGGTAATCGACCAAGGACTTCAACAATTCCCATGACGGCAAGCTCTTCCATTTCATACCATGCTTCACAACCTTCAGCTTGCATGAGTGGTCCAGCGACACCGACAAAACGGGCATTGGGAACGTGTTGTTTTAAGGCGCGGATGAGTCCTGCGCCTAAGATATCGCCAGATGTCTCTCCGGCAACAAGGCCAATAGTAAGTGGGCGGTTGCTATTTACCAAAATTCGCTCCTTATTAAAGGCCTTTTCGTATCTTCATCTACAACAGCAAAAAATTAACGAATAATTCCACGCTTAGATTGTGCTGAGTCTTCTAAAAAGTCACTAAACACTTTAACGTGTTCATCCGTTTTAGCCATTTCAGCAATTTCTTCGCGCGCTTCTTCTAAAGATTTTCCTGAGCGATATAACGTTTTATACGCGTTACGGATCGCATGTAGAGACTCTTTTTCAAAGCCACGACGTTTCAAACCTTCAAGATTTAAACCGAATGGAGTTGCATGGTTACCTTGTGCAATGACGTACGGAGGCACATCTTGTGCAACACCAGAGCACCCACCCACCATAACGTGGGCACCAATTTGGCAAAATTGATGCACCGCAGTCATGCCACCAATAATGGCGAAATCACCTAAAGTGACGTGACCACCTAACGTTCCGTTATTCGCAATAATACAGCGGTTACCAATGATGCAGTCATGTGCAATATGGACGTTAACCATCAGTAAATTATCATTACCAATTCTAGTTAAGTCACCGCCTTGTGTGGTTCCACGATGGATTGTCACACTCTCACGGATGCGGTTACGATCGCCAATCTCAACACGAGTCGGTTCACCTTGGTATTTCAGGTCTTGGTTAATTTCACCAATTGAAGCAAATTGAAAAATAACGTTGTCACGACCGATTTTTGTGTGTCCGTTCACAACAATGTGAGATTTCAGTTCAGTACCTTCACCAATTTCAACATCAGCGCCAATATAGCAAAAAGGTCCAATGCGTACATTGGCACCAATAACAGCTCCATCTTCTACAATAGATGAGGGATGAACATAGGCAGTTTTGTCAATCATATCAGACCTCACGACGACGGGCGCACATCATTTCTGCTTCGCAGGCCACTTCTCCATCAACTTTTGCAACACCTTTAAAACGAGCAACACCGCGACGTTCTTTGATAAATTCGACTTCCAGGATCATTTGGTCTCCTGGCAGAACGGGACGTTTAAAGCGCGCGTTATCTATAGCTGCAAAATAATATAATTCGCCGGGCTCAAGTTTACCTACGCTTTTAAACGCAAGAATGCCTGTAGCCTGAGCCATCGCTTCTAAGATTAAAACACCCGGAAAAATTGGTTTGCTAGGGAAATGTCCCTGAAAGAATGGCTCGTTAAAAGAGACGTTCTTTACCGCGCGCAAAGATTTACCTTCTTCAAAATCCAATACACGGTCAACCAAAAGGAATGGGTAACGGTGCGGAAGTAGTTCTAAGATTTCTTCTATATTCAGAGTATGATTATCACTCATCGAAATACTCTTCCTGTCAATTAATACTATTTAATTAATGAATCGGCCCGCTTTAACTCAATGGTGAGTTAACAGGCAGGCCGGAAAAACGTAACTCAAGAAACTATTTTAGCTTGAATTACCAAATAATTACTGATTTTTTTGATTTTGGCTATCTAATTCACGTTCAATTGTTTTTAGACGCTTATTCATCTCATTGATGTTTAAGACTAAAGCCGCAGTTTTACGCCATGTTTTATTCGGCTGTAAAGGGATACCAGAAGAGTAAACTCCAGGCTCAGTAATTGGTCGCATGACCATTCCCATACCTGTTACGGTAACCTTATCACAGATTTCCATGTGCCCATTGATAACACTGGCTCCGCCAATCATACAATAACGACCGATTTTTAAACTACCGGCCATGATGACACCCCCCGCAACTGCGGTATTATCACCTATTGTTACATTGTGCGCAATTTGGCATTGGTTATCGATAATAACGCCATTGCCAATGACTGTGTTATCTAATGCGCCACGGTCAATTGTTGTACACGCGCCGATCTCAACACGAGACCCGATGATCACGGTACCCAACTGAGGGATCTTGATCCAATTACCACGATCATTGGCATAACCAAAGCCATCCGAGCCGATCACTGTGCCAGATTGGATTAAACAGCTTTCACCAATTTCAACATGATGATACACACTGACGTTCGCCCATAAACGGGTACCTGCGCCAATACGGGTGTTTTTACCAATAAAGCAACCAGCGCCGATCACAACGTTATCACCTAGCACTACGCCACTTTCGATAACAGCATTCGCGCCAATAGCGACATTTTGACCAAGCTGAGCATCATCAGCAATAACGGCTGAAACATGGATATCCTCCGCAGGAGCTGGAGTGGTATCCATAATTTGTGCCATATACGCATAAGCAAGGTAAGGATTATCTACAACCAGTGCAGCAACCTTACAAGCACTCAGATCTTTTTCCGTTAAAACCACAGCAGCAGCTTGGCAGTCTGCCAATTTGTCGCTGTAACGGCTATCAGATAAAAAAGTAATCTGTTGATTGTTCGCTGAATACATCGGTGCGATACCGGTGATGACGATATCGCCATCACCGTGTAACTGTGCATTCAACTGCTGAGCGAGGTCAGCTAATCGAATTGAAGACATCTATTATTTAACCTGTTTTTGAACCTGGCTGGTGATATTGATACCATCTTTTGCATACGCAACTGCGTTTGCATCGATAACAACATCATAGCCTTCTTTCGCTGCAACAGCTTTAATAGAATCTTGGATACGGCTCAGAATTTTATTACGCTCTTCAGATTGACGACGACGATTGTCTTCCTCAAATTTTTGAGCTTTTTCTGCAAACTGGTCACGTTTAGTGATTAATTCTTTTTCCTGCTTTTCACGATCACTAGTGCTCATAGTCGCACCGTCACGACGCAGTTTTTCTACGCGTGATTGCAGATCTTTTTCCAGATTTTGCAATTCAGTAGCACGGCTTTTGAATTCACTTTCAAGCTGCTTAGCAACGGCTTCACGAGCAGGCATGTTTTGGAAAACTTCGCCAACATTCACGATAGCGATTTTTTCAGCATACGCACCCGCAGACATTGCTAAAGCAATACTCACACCCGCTGCACACAACAATTTTTTCACACTAAACTCCTTAACCCATTCTTATGGCTGGAAATTTTGGTAGCCCTCATTCTCTTATGAGGGCTGATTTCGATAGAGACTGGGCTATTACCAAGTTCTACCAATATTAAATTGGAACTGTTCTGACTTGTCGCCTTCGTAATCCTTGATAGGTTGCGCATAGGAGAAGACCAGAGGTCCAAGCGGCGAAATCCACTGTAAAGCAATACCCGTAGAAACACGGACATTGGTTGCTGTACCGTAGTCAGGCATACCTGCACGCCACGCTGGGTTAATACTATTCCAATTGGTATCCCATACTGTACCCGCATCCACAAATAGGGATGTACGGATTGTATTCGCATATTTTTCGTCGACAAATGGCGTTGGGGTGATCAACTCAAATGAACCTGCATACATCGCGTTACCACCAACTGCATCGCTGGATGGGCTACCTGGCTCAGGACCATCTTTGCCATCAATATTCTTCAGATAAACCGCTTTCGGACCGATGTTATTCGAACGGAAACCACGGATGGTGCTAGAGCCCCCTGCATAGAAGTTCTCATAGAATGGCATTTGTTTGCTACCAATACCATCACCATAACCTGCCTGTGCACGACCTAACACAACCCATGTTTCATCATCATTCAGTGGGAGGTATTGGGCAGTATCAAAACGCAGTTTGTAGTATTCGTTATCAGAACCAGGGATTGTCACTTTACCTGAAACGCTGGTTTTGTTACCCGATGTTGGGAAGAAACCACGGTTTAAGGAGTTATACGTCCAACCTAAGTTCAGCGTAAAGTCATCCGCTCTGAAGCTTTCTTTGTTACGACCATCTTTAGTCACCGGTGGGTTTTCACCCATAGATTGCAGATAATCCCACATAGCTGCTTGCGCACGCATGTCAGACAGGTCGTTATGAACATAACCCGCACCAATACGGAAGGAGTTATTTTCATTGAATGGGAAGCTTAATGTGCTATCTAAGCCATACGTTTTGTTGTTATAGCCAGATAAGTCCGCATCTTTCGCACTAAAGTCGTTATAGAAAATACGTCCACCCAGACTCACACCGTTAACAGTGAAGTAAGGGTCTGTCATTGAAAACTCGACGTTGGTTGAGTAGTCATTTCGGCTGGCATTAATACCTACCGCATTACCAGTCCCCAACCAGTTATCCTGAGTCACGCCAACTTGGAAGCTCACGCCACTTTCAGTACCAAAACCAACACCAAAGTTCATTGAACCGGTATTACGCTCTTTAACTTTATAGATGACATCAACTTGGTCTGGGCTACCTGGAATACGCTGGGTTTCAACATCAACTGTTTCGAAGAAGCCTGTACGATTCAGACGTTCTTTACCCAATTCAACTAAATCGTTACCTAACCACGCCCCTTCCATTTGACGCATTTCACGGCGTAAAACAGAATCTTTACTGGTGTCGTTACCTTGGAAACGAATTTGACGAACATAGAAACGGTTACCTGCATCGACGTTCACATGTAATTTAACGGTTTTATCTGCATCGTTAATTTCAGGTTGGGTCATGACGCGTGGGTACGCATAGCCATAGCGACCAAATAAATCTTTAATTTGGTTTTCCATTTGAGTCACTTGCGCACCATTGTATAACTCACCTGGTGTGATAGTGATCAGTTCTTGGATATCTGCTAAATGCTCAGCCGTATTACCATTAACGTCTACACCGGAAATCTTATATTGATCGCCTTCAGTCACATTAATCGTAATGTAGATATCTTTCTTGTCTGGCGTCAGACTCACTTGTGTTGAGTCGATATTAAAACGTGCATAACCGCGATCAAGGTAGAAACTACGCAGAGTTTCTAAGTCTCCCGCCAGTTTTTGTTTTTGATATTTTTGGTCAGCCGCAAGGTTCCACCATGGCACATCGTCACGTAATTGGAGTTTATTCACCAATTCCGCTGTCGAATAATTTTTATTACCTACGATGTTGATCTGCTGAATTTTTGCAGATACGCCTTCAGAGAACACGAATTTTAAATCCACGCGGTTACGTGGTAATGGTGTGACCACGGCTTTTACTGTTGCATTGTATTTACCAACGCTGTAGTAAAAATCCTCTAAGCCTTTTTCAATATTCGCAATTTTAGTGCGGTCTAATGCCTCACCCACACGGATATTTGATGCTTCCAAGTTCTGCTTTAGCATGTCATCTTTTACAGATTTATTTCCTGTAAAAGTGATACTCGCGATGGTTGGTCGCTCTTTAACTTGAACGATCAGCGTGTTTCCATCACGCAGGACCCTAACATCTTCGAAGTTACCCGTAGAGAATAGCGAACGAATCGAACGACTAATATCTTCGTTATCGATTGAATCCCCGACCCTGACAGGCATGTTCAATAATGCTGCACCAACGGCGACGCGTTGTAGACCTTCGAAACGAATGTCTTTAACTACGAATCCGTCTGAACCGTATGCAGTGGCGCTACCTAAAAGCAGCGACGCTATGAGCAACTTTTTCATCGCCATCGTTGTTATGCGTATTCCTTACTGGTCCCAAGCTTACAAAATTAGAAGCGAGAGAAATCATTAAAAAGTGCAAGCCCCATTAACAAAATCAATGCCATTGCACCAATTCGAAAACTAAAGTCTTGTACTCGCTCAGACACCGGACTCCCTTTAATTTTTTCAATTAATAAGAAGAGTAAGTGCCCCCCATCTAACACAGGCAATGGAAATAGATTGATGATGCCTAAATTCACGCTAATCAGCGCAATAAACATCAAATAATATACCAAGCCTGACTCCGCCGAAACCCCCGCACCTTTTGCGATAGATACCGGACCGCTCAAGTTATTGAGTTTGACATCCCCAACAACCAGTTTACCCATCATATTGACAGTCAATTTCATCAACTGCCACGTCTTATCGCTAGCTTGATATAGTGCAGAAACAGGATTGTACTGTTGCACCATTTTATATTCATCTGCTAACGGTAACACTGTTAATTCGACACCCGCAACACCAAAGCGCTCACCTTTTTTACCGTCCTGAGCATCAGGTACCAAGGTTAAAGTGATCAATTGCGAATTTCTTTGTACGGCTAATTTTAGTGGTGTCCCCGGATTATTTCGGATAATTCTCGTGACAGGATTCCAATCGTCCAGCACTTCTCCGTTGACACTGATAATTCTATCTCCCGGTTTTAAACCGGCACGTTCACCCGCTAAGCCTTCCGTTACTTTATGGATAACCGGATCAACTTTCGCAGACACTGGCATAATACCAATGGATAAAATTGGGTCCTGTTTTTCAGGATCAAATTGCCATGAACTTAAATCTACTGTTTTAGAAACCGGCTCATTATATCCTTGAGGCAAAACTTGTGCAGTAAATTCCCTATCACCTATTTTACTCACCAATGCTAAACGAACTGAATTCCAATCAGGTGTTTCGATACCATCTATCGATTTTAGTTCCATCTGAGGCTCAAAATTTGCCTCAGCGGCAATAGAATTCGGTTTAATACTCTCAATCACTGGGCGAACTGACGGTATCCCAATCATAAAGACAATCCAGTAGACAACAATAGCAAGCAAAAAGTTCGCAAGAGGTCCCGCGCTAATAATGGCGGCTCGCTGTCCAACTGTTTTGTTATTAAAAGCCAAATGTCGACGTTCTGGGCTCACTTCACCAACGCGTTCATCGAGCATTTTGACGTAACCACCAAGCGGGATCAGTGCCAAAACAAACTCGGTGCCATGTTTATCAACTTTACGCCAGAGTGTTTTACCAAACCCTATAGAGAATTTTTCAACGTAAACACCGCAACGACGCGCGACCCAATAATGCCCAAATTCGTGCACGGTAATCAGCACACCAATTGCAATAATAAACGCCGCTAAGCTCCAAATAAATCCCATTAATCTTCCTAAAGACCAAAACCGTTAAAAACTAACAAATTCAGCCCTGCAAATACGGGAATTGCCGCAGTTAGGCTATCAATTCTATCTAATATTCCGCCATGACCTGGGATCAAATGGCTACTGTCTTTAATACCTGATTGGCGTTTAAACATACTTTCTGTCAAATCACCAAACACTGATACTACAACAACAATAATTGAAGTCACTAGTAAATAATCTGGCATTGCAGGGATTGGGGCATACAGGCTAAATAACCATGAGATAATTCCCGCAGTAATCAAACCACCGATTAAGCCTTCCCATGTTTTACCCGGAGACACTTTCGGTGCCATTTTATTACGCCCTATCGTACGTCCAAATGCGTAAGCGCCGGAGTCCGCTCCCCATACCAACAACATGACATACAGCAGCCACCATGCTCCAACAGAGGTATCCGCTTGATAACCAATCGTTCTTAATACCATCATACCGCTGTAGAAAGGTACGATAGTTAATACACCAAATAGCAATCGAATAATGACTGATTTGCCCCACGATGCCGATGCAGGGTAAGTCACCACTAATAAAATTGCGGCAATCCACCAGATTAAACCCGCCCATAGGCTATATAAAATAAACGAGGAATTGGCTAACGCAGTCATATCAAGCAGAGAAAATTGTATTGCGAGTAGTGCCAGTGCAAATACAACAGCTAAACCAATACGTTTAGCTGGAGAGTGCCATCCTGCAAATTGGGCCCATTCCCACGCACCTAGAGCACAGACAGCTATCACAACTAGACCGAAATTCGCTGGAGACAGTAAAAAAAGTGCAGCAATAACAATTGGAATTAAAATCACCGCAGTGAGTAAACGATACTTCAGCACATCCATCCCCTTTTATTTGACAAGTTCGTCATCTGATTCTGCCCCACCATAACGGCGTTCGCGCTTGCTAAAAGCATCGACTGCATCCTGAAACACCATTTCATCAAAATCTGGCCATAAAACGTTGGTGAAATAAAATTCCGCATACGCAACCTGCCATAACAAGAAATTACTAATGCGATGTTCTCCACCTGTACGAATAACCAAATCAACACACTCTTGATCATGCATACAAATGTGGTCGCTAATCGTACTTTCCGTGATGTCATCGACAGACAACTCACCACGATTCACTTTCTCATATACTTGTTTAACACTATTAACGATGTCCCATCGTCCACCATAATTGGCGGCAATATTCAGCTGTAGCCCCGTATTATTCGCTGTTAATGCTTCGGCTTTATCAATTCTTTTTCTTAAAGTTTCACTAAAGCGACCAACATCACCAATAATTTTTAGTTTTACGTTATTTTTATGCAGGTTTTTGACTTCATTATCTAATGCAAAAACAAACAGATCCATCAGTGAACTGACTTCTTTCTCGGGTCTTTTCCAGTTTTCACTGCTGAATGCGTAAAGTGTGAGAGAACGAATATTATTCTTTACTGCAAAACGCACAGAACTACGTACAGATTCAACACCTGCTCGATGACCAGTAATTCTGAATTTTCCTCTCTGCTTTGCCCATCGCCCATTGCCATCCATAATGATAGCAACATGCTTAGGCATCATAGAATCAGAGAGATTTTCACCACTAGAGTTCATTAAATGTTAATCCTTGTCTGTACTACTTGGGAAATCCGGCTCAATCATAACTCTTATGATTATAATTGCTGATAAGACACATCCTTAATTTACTTATTGTTGATATGCTTTTTATTCTCAACCCGCCACATATTAAAGATATATTATAGTTATCAGCAACTAAATAAATCACATATCAAGATTAAAATTCTTGAGTAATGAGTTGAGCGGCTTCACGACGAGCACAAGCATCGATTTCTAAGACCTCATCAATGGATGTGGGTTCCGAAAAATCTAATTTATCCATAATCTTGTGGTTGATTTTTGCAATATCCGTAAAACGAATTTTCTCTTCCAAAAATGCGCCTACGGTAATTTCATTCGCACCGTTTAATACTGTGGTAGCCGCTTGGCCTTGGTGGCATGCATCGATAG
Organism: Providencia sp. PROV209; assembly: GCF_028479485.1. NCBI lineage: Bacteria > Pseudomonadati > Pseudomonadota > Gammaproteobacteria > Enterobacterales > Morganellaceae > Providencia > Providencia sp. PROV209. The sequence continues at coordinate 24,590 of NZ_JAMPNR010000013.1, forward strand.
CCAATTTCAGGCAAGGATAACGTTGATAATCAGGTTCAACGAAAGTCAGTGAAGATAATGTAGTGAAATCCAATGGTTTAGCACCAGAAATAATACGCTGAGGGTATGCCATGCTATACGAAATTGGTGTACGCATGTCCGGCGTTCCTAATTGAGCAATCACACTGCCATCACGATAACGCACCATCGAGTGGATCACCGATTGTGGGTGAATAATCACTTCCATCTGCTGTTCAGTCGCATTAAAAAAATAACAGGCCTCGATATATTCTAGCCCCTTATTCATCATCGTTGCAGAATCAACGGAGATCTTACGCCCCATAGACCAATTTGGGTGGTTACACGCTTCATCAGGCGTCACTTGATCAAAATAAGATAATGGCGTATCCCTAAATGGTCCACCGGACCCCGTCAAAACAATGCTGGAAATACCGGAAGCCGTTAGATCTGCAAAACCTAAATTCAGCTGAATTTCTTCAGGTAAACTTTGGAAAATTGCATTATGCTCGCTATCTATTGGGAAAACTGTAGCATGGTGCTCACGAATCGCATTAAAGAATAAACGGCCACTGGTAATCAGAGACTCTTTATTCGCTAATAATATTCTTTTTCCTTTACGGATAGCCGCTAGCGTTGGCAAAAGTCCTGCAACCCCCGTAATAGCTGACATCACTTGATCTGCTTCATCGAGCCCCGCGAGTTCAATTGCTGATTCTTTGCCCGATAAAACGTCTGTTTTGCAGTTATTTTCCGTCAAAATAGAACGCAATGCTTTCGCGGCACGCTCATCAGACATGGAGACATATTTAGGATTAAATTCAAGGCACTGGCTCGCCATTTCAGATACATTTTGACCTGCAACTAATGCAAGAATTTGGAATTTATCAGGATTTTGACGAACAACAGAAAGTGTACTTGTACCGATTGAGCCTGTAGAACCCAGGATAGTAAGACGTTTCATAGTGATCAGATGCTCTGTATTAATTCAATACTGAGATTATATCAGCTTAGTGATGAGAAAGGATTGTTTAATAGAAATGATAAATAATAAAGCCATGCTAAAGCACACTTTTAAAAAATGTGTTCAGATGGCTTTATTATTAAGATGGATTAAAACTCCATCAGCTCCGCTTCTTTCTGAGCCAATGCTTCATCCACTTTTTTGATGAAATGATCAGTCAACTTTTGGATGTCATCCTGTGAACGGCGCTCGTCATCTTCACTGATTTCTTTATCTTTCAGTAAAGCTTTAACTTTATCGTTAGCGTCACGGCGGACGTTACGGATAGCAATACGACCTTGTTCTGCGTCACCACGTACCACTTTGATTAAGTCTTTACGACGTTCTTCAGTCAATGGAGGAAGTGGAACACGGATAACAGTACCCGCTGAAGAAGGATTCAGACCTAAGTCAGATGCCATGATTGCTTTTTCAATTGCAGGAGACATGCTGCGGTCAAAAACAGAAATAGCTAATGTGCGTGAATCTTCAACAGTCACGTTAGCTAATTGACGTAAAGGCGTCGCAGAACCGTAATATTCAACAGTGATACCGTCTAACAGGCTTGGAGAAGCGCGGCCAGTACGAACTTTACTGATTTGACTTTTTAATGATTCAAGGCTCTTTTCCATACGGTCTTGAGCATCTTTTTGGATTTCGTTAATCACGTTATCAACCCTTAAGAACTAGTTATTAAAGGCCGCTAAGCAGCCTCGCTTAAATTGTCTGAATTTATGCTAGATAATACATTCAAACTCAGGTCATGTCTCTGAGTATTAATTGTGAGAAATCAGAGTTCCTTCGTTTTCACCCATCACAACACGGCGTAATGCGCCTGGCTTATTCATGTTGAAAACACGAATTGGCAGGTTGTGATCGCGGGCTAGCGTAAATGCAGCTAAGTCCATAACTTTCAATTCACGCTCAAGAACATCTTGATAATTCAGTTTTTCATACAGAACGGCATCAGGATCTTTGGCAGGATCTGACGAGTAAACGCCATCAACTTTTGTGGCTTTCAGTACAACATCAGCTTCAATTTCAATGCCTCGTAAGCAAGCTGCTGAGTCCGTTGTGAAGAATGGATTTCCTGTACCCGCAGAGAAAATAACCACACGACCATGACGCAATAAGCTAATGGCTTCAGCCCAGCTATAGTTATCACATACGCCATTGAGTGGAATTGCAGACATCAGTCTTGCGTTAACGTATGCACGGTGTAGTGCATCACGCATTGCCAGACCGTTCATGACAGTTGCTAGCATCCCCATATGGTCACCAACAACACGATTCATACCTGCTTGTGCCAAGCCAGCACCGCGGAACAAGTTACCACCACCAATAACCACACCGACCTGTATACCCAGTTCTATAAGTTCTTTGATTTCCTGAGCCATACGATCTAAAACGCTAGCATCGATACCAAAACCTTCTGCACCTTGTAGAGCCTCGCCACTTAGTTTAAGCAGAATACGCTGATAAACGGGTTTTGCATTGGTTGCCATGAGTTGTGTCCTAACAGGTCATTATTGGAGTCATACATAAAGAGTCACGCTCTCTATGCCGAAAAATGTATTTATACAGAATGCTACACAAAAATAGTTCAAGTTGCAGGAAGTTAAGTCGCTACTCTAAAAGAGTGCGAAAGCATGCAGCTTGAAATATGCAGTGTATTAAAGAAAGGCCGCCAATTGGCGGCCCTTTAAGTTGATTACTTGCTCATTGCAGCAACTTCTGCTGCGAAGTCAGTTTCAACTTTTTCGATACCTTCACCAACTTCGAAACGGATGAAGTTAGTTACAGTAGCACCTTTTTCTTTCAGTAAGTCACCAACAGATTTGCTTGGATCCATTACGAAAGGCTGGCCAGTCAGAGAGATTTCGCCAGTGAATTTGTTCATGCGACCGATAACCATTTTTTCAGCGATTTCGCGTGGTTTACCAGATTGCATAGCGATGTCTAACTGAATTTGGTGCTCGTGAGCAACAACATCAGCTGGAACGTTGTCTGGAGTCACATATTCTGGTTTGCTTGCAGCAATGTGCATAGCGATGTGTTTCAGCAGTTCTTCATCTGCGCCTTCGCCAGCAACCAGAACACCGATACGAGCACCGTGCAGGTAGCTACCTACTTGTGCGCCTTCCAGAATAGCAACGCGACGGATATTGATGTTTTCACCAATTTTCGCAACTAACGCTGTACGAGCTTCTTCGAATTTTGCTTTCAGAGCGTCGATATCAGCATTTTTATCTGCAACAACAGAAGCTAATACTTCTTTACCGAATGCTAAGAAACCAGCATCTTTAGCAACGAAGTCAGTTTCACAGTTCAGTTCGATCAGTGCGCCAGTTTTACCGTCGTTGAAAACTTCAGTCAGAATAACGCCTTCAGCTGCAACGCGACCTGCTTTTTTAGCCGCTTTTGCTTGACCTGATTTACGCATGTTGTCGATTGCTAATTCGATGTCGCCGTTAGCTTCAACTAATGCTTTTTTACATTCCATCATACCTGCGCCAGTACGTTCGCGCAGTTCTTTTACCAATGCAGCGGTAATTCCAGACATGTGATTTATTCCTCGATGTTCCCCGTGAGAGTTTTCTCACGTGGATAGTTCTGATTCACAGAGTACAAAAGGGGCCCAATCAGGCCCCTTCTAACTATATATAGCAGTACCTGTATAGCAATACCTAGTTAATAAGGGGTGACCTTATTATTCAGCTTCTACTAAGTTTTCTTCTGCTTGAACAGCCAGATCTTGTGAACGGCCTTCACGAACGGTGTTTGCAACAGCGCCCAGATACAGTTTGATTGCACGGATTGCATCGTCGTTACCAGGGATAACGAAGTCGATACCGTCTGGATCAGAGTTAGTATCAACGATAGCGAAAACTGGGATACCCAGGTTGTTAGCTTCTTTGATAGCAATGTGTTCGTGGTCTGCATCGATAACGAACAGAGCGTCTGGTAAACCGCCCATATCTTTGATACCGCCTAAGCTGTTTTCTAACTTACCAAGTTCACGAGTACGCATCAGCGCTTCTTTCTTGGTCAGTTTGTCGAAAGTACCGTCTTGTGACTGAACTTCCAGATCTTTCAGACGTTTGATTGACTGACGAACAGTTTTCCAGTTAGTCAGCATACCACCTAACCAACGGTGGTTAACGAAATATTGATCACAGCTGTTAGCAGCTTCTTGAACGGCTTCGCTTGCAGCACGTTTAGTACCAACAAACAGAATTTTGCCTTTACGAGAAGCAATTTTAGTCAACTCAGCCAGAGCTTCGTTGAACATTGGAACAGTCTTTTCCAAGTTGATGATATGAACTTTGTTACGAGCGCCGAAAATGAAAGGTTTCATTTTAGGGTTCCAGTAACGAGTCTGGTGACCAAAGTGAACGCCCGCTTGTAACATATCGCGCATGGAAACAGTTGCCATTTTATACCTCTGTATATAAGTAATTGGGGTTATGCCTCCACGAATCCCATGCTACCGACTCTAAAGCTGCGTCTAAACGCATAAGAGCACCCCGGCGCATGTGCCGATTCGTGTGTGTTATTACACAATTGAGTTTTAGTTTACGCACATCCAATTGATGTCTTCGATGTTCATTCGCAAACCCAAGATTGGATTAAAAATGAGATAAAGAGAAAAATATGGATTGCCGGCGCGCTTTATACCATAAAATGCAGTTGTAATCCAATAATTGTTGTTTTTTTCACTGATAAAAACCGAAATAGTCATTCCCGTCACGACGAACTTTACCGCAAAATAAAATCACTATTTAGCAAATTTGGAACGACAACAAAACGATAGCGAAAAATGCGAGAAGTAAAAACTATTCCATCTAGAATAGACGAGCAATTTTGGCAATTTGTGCTCTAAAAAGCTCAATTTGAACAAACCCACCTTAAGGCTTGGCTTACCCTATGCCTCATTCGTTGTTTTTAACCCGACTCTAGGCGCCTAAACATATCGCCTACTAGTTGGCAGAAAATGCGGTGACTGTTACCATACTCAGCATCAACAGTAAAAATGTCGCAACAATTGCCCATTTCGAATCCCTTTTTTTAACATGTCTCAAATTCTTGCAGACATATATGGACTGAACTCATGGCTATTATTATCAAAACTGAAGAAGATATTCAGAAAATGCGTGTTGCTGGTCGCCTAGCAGCAGAAGTGTTAGAAATGATTGCACCGCATGTTGTGCCGGGAGTCAGTACAGGTGAACTGGATCGCCTTTGCCACAAACACATTGTTGAGCAACAACAAGCGATCCCTGCCTGCCTTGACTACCATGGTTTCCCTAAATCTGTTTGTATTTCTGTGAACGATGTTATCTGTCACGGAATTCCAAGCGACGATAAAATTCTAAAAGACGGTGATGTGGTTAACATTGATGTTACCGTTATCAAAAATGGCTTCCACGGTGATACTTCTAAAATGTTCATCGTCGGTAAACCAACGATCCAAGGCGAGCGCCTGTGCCAAGTAACCCAAGAAAGCTTATATTTGGCAATTCGCATGGTTAAACCGGGTATCCGTTTACGTACTATCGGTAAAGCAATTCAAGAATTTGTTGAAAAACAAGACTTATCCGTTGTTCGCGAATATTGCGGACACGGTATTGGTGAAGGCTTCCACGAAGAACCACAAGTTCTACACTATGATGCAGATGACAGCGGTGTTGTCCTGCAAAAAGGAATGACATTTACTATCGAGCCAATGGTCAATACAGGCGATTACCGCATCCGCACCATGAAAGATGGCTGGACCGTGAAAACCAAAGACCGCGGTTGGTCTGCGCAGTACGAACACACCTTAGCAGTGACTGACAATGGCTGTGAAATTTTAACTCTACGTAAAGAAGAAGAGCCTTTTATTTCGGCTGTTCTGATTAACGAGTAATCATCTTTAAGCTCCTCGTATGAGGAGCTTAGTTTTACTGTTCATCCCTGCTAAAAAAACGTAAGCTGATCATAATCTCTGTATGGCTCTCAACACGGACAGATCATGATGACAGCACCTTCAAACAGCTACCTCTCCCCCACTCAGTTCCAACCTTCTGACCTTGAGCTTTCAGCGCTTCGACAACACGTTGATCAATTTGATGCTTGGCAAGAATCCGCTTTTCACCAAGGGCAAAATGTCGTGGATTTACTGCACGCGCGCAGCGACTACCTTGACGCCTTACTGACCAAGCTCTGGCAATCTTACCAATTTGATCAATGTGCCAATATGTCACTGATTGCAGTGGGCGGCTACGGGCGTCATGAACTTCACCCGCTGTCAGATATTGATATTTTAGTCCTAAGCCAACAGCCTCTTCCTGAAAATATTGCCACCAAAGTGGGACAATTTATCACCTTACTTTGGGATCTACGCTTTGATATTGGGCACAGCGTTCGCTCACTGGAAGAGTGCATTGAGGCAGGAAAACAAGACTTAACCACTGCCACTAATTTGATTGAATCTCGTCTGATTTGTGGTGATATCGCGTTATTTTTAACCCTACAGAAAACCATATTTAGCGATGACTTTTGGCCTTCAGCCACTTTCTTCGCCGCTAAGTTGGCAGAACAGCAAGAACGCCACCAGCGTTATCACAGTACCAGTTACAACTTAGAGCCTGACATTAAAAGTAGCCCCGGAGGATTACGAGATGTTCATACCTTACTGTGGGTAGGACGACGTCATTTTGGCGCAACGACCGTAGATGAAATGGTTGGATTTGGCTTTCTCACCGAAGAGGAACGCCATGAGCTCAAAGAGTGTTTAACATTCTTATGGAAAATTCGATTTGCCTTGCACTTGGTCGTTAAGCGCTATGATAACCGATTACTATTCGACCGCCAATTTAGTGTTGCACAATCATTAGGTTATACCGGTGAACGGAACCAGCCTGTCGAACGTATGATGAAGGATTTCTATCGCGTCACTCGCCGCGTTAGAGAACTAAACCAAATGCTACTTCAGCTCTTTGATGAAGCCATCTTAGCGTTGAATCCAAATGAAAAACCACGACCTATCGATGAGTATTTTCAACTACGTGGTAATTTAATCGATGTTATTGATGAAATGCTGTTCATCAAGCAGCCCGAAGCCATTTTAAAAATGTTTTATCAAATGGCGCGCAATCCGAATATTGACGGTATTTATTCCACAACATTACGCCAATTACGGTTTGCAAGGCGCGATCTTAAGGTTCCTTTATGTGAAATTCCTGAAGCGCGCCGTATGTTTGTGAAAATATTGCGCCACCCCAGAGCAATCAAAGGGGCATTTGTGCCCATGCATTTACACAGTGTTCTCAGTGCCTATACCCCGTTCTGGAGCAATATTGTGGGTCAAATGCAGTTTGACTTATTCCACGCCTATACCGTGGATGAACACACCATTCGCGTTCTACAAAAAATTGATAGCTTCACACAAGAAGAAAATCGCCGCGAGCACCCTCTTTGCGTCAGTGTTTACCCGAAAATTTTGCAGCCAGAGCTCCTACGATTAGCCGCCATGTTTCATGATATCGCCAAAGGACGCTCTGGAGATCATTCTGAGCTAGGAGCTGAATTTGTCTATGAGTTCGCTCTACAACACGATTTTACGACCAAAGATGCCGAACTCGTTGCATGGCTAGTGAAAAACCACCTGCTAATGTCCGTAACAGCGCAGCGCCGAGATATTCAAGATCCTGATGTGATTAAACAATTTGCAGGAAATGTAAAATCGACCGCTCGCTTAAACTACCTTATGTGCTTAACCGTTGCAGATATTTGTGCCACAAACAGTACATTATGGAATAGTTGGAAACAAAGCCTGATTCGCGAACTCTACCTTTCAACAGAGCATCAGCTTAACCAAGGAATGCAAAGCACTCCAGATCTTCGAGAACGCATTCGCCACCATCGTTATCAGGCACTATCGCTGCTACGCCAATCTCATATTGATGAAGAACAGCTCAACAAATTATGGTCCCGCTGCCATGCGGATTATTTTCTACGCCACACCCCCATGCAACTCGCTTGGCATGCTAATCATCTGCTCAAACATGATTTAACCCAACCATTGATATTAATCAGCACGCAGCCCAAACATGGTGGAACGGAGATTTTCATCTGGTGTCATGATAAGCCACACTTATTTGCAGCAGTTGCGAGTGAACTTGATAGACGCAATTTAAGTATTCATAGCGCTCAAATTTTTACCAATAAAGATAATATGGCGATGGATACGTTTGTTGTACTTGAACCCAATGGCTCACCACTTTCAAAAGATCGATACGAACATATTCGCAAAGCCTTGTTGCTCGCCGTTCAACAACCGGAAATCCCATTACCAAAACCGCGCATGATCCCAGCTAAATTGCGTCATTTCAGCGTACCAACGAAAGTGAATTTCTTGCACTCCAATCATGAACGTCGTACCTACATGGAGTTATTCGCCCTCGATCAACCTGGACTGCTTGCCAAAATAGGGCATATTTTTGCCCAAATGGAGATTTCGTTATACGGTGCCCGTATCACCACTATTGGTGAAAAAGTCGAAGACTTTTTTGTTCTCGCCGATAAAGAACACAAAGCGCTGGATAAAAATATGCAACAAGAGTTATCAGAAAGGTTGACAGAAGCCCTTAAATCGAAGGATAAATTATAGTGCCAATCTGATTTATGGCATGTCCCTGACTGAGAACCATTGTAGGAGAAAAAGCATTAATGCAACAATTACAAGCAATTATTGAGCAAGCATTTGAAGATCGCGCATCGATTACGCCTAACACCGTGACACCTGCCGTCAAACAAGCAGTGACAGAAACCATCGCATTATTAGATAGCGGTAAACTGCGCGTGGCAGAAAAAATTGGCGGAGTTTGGGTCACTCACCAGTGGTTGAAAAAAGCCGTTTTACTCTCATTCCGTATTCATGATAACCAAGTCATTGAAGGCGCAGAAAGTCGTTATTTTGATAAAGTTCCGATGAAATTTGCTGACTACGACAAAGCCCGTTTTGAACGTGAAGGCTTCCGCGTTGTGCCACCAGCCGCAGTACGTCAAGGCGCTTATATTGCTAAAAACAGCGTATTAATGCCATCTTACGTCAATATTGGGGCGTATGTAGATGAAGGCACAATGGTTGATACATGGGCAACCGTGGGTTCTTGTGCACAAATCGGTAAGAATGTTCACTTATCTGGTGGTGTTGGTATCGGTGGTGTTCTTGAACCATTACAAGCGAATCCGACTATCATCGAAGATAACTGCTTTATCGGCGCACGTTCTGAAGTCGTTGAAGGGGTGATCGTCGAAGAGGGTTCTGTTATTTCAATGGGCGTTTACTTGGGTCAAAGCACCAAAATTTATGATCGTGAGACTGGTGAGATTTTCTATGGTCGCGTCCCTGCCGGCTCTGTTGTAGTTTCAGGTAACTTACCCTCTAAAGATGGTAGCTACAGCCTATACTGTGCAGCGATCGTGAAGAAAGTGGATGAAAAAACCCGCGGTAAAGTGGGTATCAACGAGTTATTAAGAAGTATTGATGAGTAATATGCGGATAATTATCCTCTAACTACTTAACCAATCTCAAAACTCTCACCTCCCCCTTATATTTTAAGGGTTACAAGGTGCCAAACGCAAAGCTACCCCGAAGCGCATACTTTGTCTGCAAATCGGGTAGCCGAGTGACCCTTGATCCACAATGAAAAATTCCTTCCCCTAAGCATAAATACCCCGTTAAGTCAGCGGAAGCCTCTGGGTTATCGATAAATAACCTAAATAATAAAGTATTTTTTATTAGAAAGAGAGGTTGGTCAAACACGATTAATCGCGCATAATATGACCGAGAATTTACCGCCCTTGGTCAATTAACTGCTATTATTAGATGGTTATTTTGTCACTCATCATTCTATAAGCAATTAGGGCTCAGTAAATGGTTATAAAGAGAGACCGCTTTGTTTATAACCCCATGGTCATTGACATAGTCCCTTACGATTAAGCGAGCTAATATGTACGACAATCTGAAAAGTTTAGGTATCAGCAATCCACAAGATATCGACCGCTATTCCCTGCGCCAAGAAGCTAATAACGACATTTTAAAAATCTATTTTCGTAAAGATAAAGGTGAATTCTTCGCTAAAAGCGTGAAATTTAAATACCCACGTCAGCGTAAAACGGTAGCAGCCACTGATGGTAGCAATAACTTCAAAGAAATTAACGAAATCAATACTAACTTACGTTATGTAATTGAAGAATTAGATCAAATTTGTCAAAGCGACCACACTGATATCGATTTAAAACACAAAATCTTGGATGACTTACGTCATTTAGAGCATGTGGTATCCAACAAAATCGCAGAAATTGAAGCCGACCTTGAAAAGTTAACGCGTAAATAATCGCGTTTTCCCACTGCACTGTAAATCCTCGTTTGGTATTCAACCACCAATACTTTTACAGTGCAGATGCTTGTTTTATCATACTTAAAGCATATCAGCCCAAGCCTGTAACCATGCTTTAGCAAACTCTTCGGGCTCTTCCACTTCAGTCGCATCAATAAATAAGATATCGCCAATACGACTGCCAGATTGCTCGGCTAACAGCTCATCGAATTGCTTTCCTGCCCCGCAGAAATTTTCATAACTACTATCACCTAAAGCAATGACGCCATATCTCAGCTCAGGCTGATAACCGATAACATCTTTAATTTCATAAAATAGGGGCGCGATCGTATCAGGGAAATCACCTTGCCCAGTGGTAGAGGTGATCACCAAAGCAATACCTTCACCTGCATTATAGACTTGCCAATCCGCCAATGTCGGCTCATCAAACACTTCAATTTCATGACCTTGCTGTTCAAGAATCTCTTGCGCCACTTCTGCAACGGCTAATGCATTACCATATACCGTCCCGACAAAAATTCCGATTTTGGACATAATGCCCCTCCTTATGAAAAAATATCAAATAGAACGATTGATAACATCGATGTCGAGCTCATTGACGGCGTCAATCCATCCAAATTGCTCAATGAGTGATAGCCATTGTGCATCCCACGATGCGACTAAGGATATTTTTTCTTCTGTTATAGGGTGAATAAATATTAGCTGACTAGCATGTAGCATCAAACGTGAGACAGAAAAATGCTCAGCCACACCGCGATTTTGCCGTAAATCACCATGCTTGCTATCCCCAATAATTGGGTGGCGCAAGTGGGACATATGCCGTCTTAATTGATGCTTACGACCTGTTTCTGGTTTTAACTCGACAAGACTAAAACGGGCAGTATCATAGCGACCGATAGCGACAGAGCACTCGACTGTTGCCAACGGTTTATAGTGAGTAACACACTCTTGTAGCCTTGGTTCTTTCGTCGCATTTTTATCTGCAATTTTGTCGAGCTCTTCCAATAACGGATAGTCCAACCTATCCCCATCCATGACATAGCCTCGAACAATCGCATGATACACTTTTTCCATACGATGCTGCTCAAACTGCTCTGCCAGTAGCCTTGCTACATCACTGGACAACGCAAACAGCAAAACGCCTGATGTCGGTCTATCAAGACGGTGAATAGGAAAAACATGCTGCCCAATTTGATCTCGCAATGTTTGCATGACAAACACCGTCTCTTTACTATCGAGCCAGCTGCGATGAACTAACATGCCTGCAGGTTTATTGACCGCAACCACATACTCATCTTGATAGATAATTTCCAGCATCTGTTACTCGCCCATCATGGTGAATTGAAAATAGCTATCTAACTCACGAAGATGGTCTAGGAACACAATAAAGCGCCCTTCCTCATCTTCTTTGTAGATTTCCTCAAAATAAGGGGCAATAGCAAAATTGTTCGGTAACATCGCACCTTGATCTATCATTGCGGTTAGGCGGGGAATTAAGATCCACTGTAACCATTGCGCAGCTTCCATCGTATCAATAGCAAAAGGTTCTACGCTTTCAAACGCTTCAGGGCTTGGTGGAAGCTCATCCCATAGAGATTTGTCTCTCATTTCCATTTCGAGATGCCCGAGTTTCTCTAGAATGCGTTGCTCAATATTCATACTAAAACCTATTCGACTGTAATAATTCAAAATATACCGTATTTTATGGCACGGTTCTGTCGCAAACATGGGGATGGCTGAAATAAAAAGCAATCAAACGCCCTCAAATTATTCCGCTATATCCTTTCGCTCATATTTATTAAAAAAATTAATAATCATTTATCATTTATTGTATATTTGGCATTTATTATCAAATGTTTTTCTATACAGTTTGCTTTTTTCATTATTAACATAAAGATGGTTTATCTATGGGACTATTAAAGCAGTGGCGTCAACAAAATCAGACATGGAAATCTTTCACTAACAAATATGTACAGCTAAAAAGAAAGATTCGCATTGCTAGATTGCCTTCACAACAATATCAGAAATATCAATCGATGTGCGACAGCTATCAGAGCGCTCTATTATCCGCGTCCATTGATGGCGTACCGCAATTTATTGAGCGTCCTATAAATAAATATCTGCACAAAGCGTGGAGTGGTAAAGAAAAGTTATCAACTGCGAGCTACACATTAGATTTAATTGAAAGAACCTTTACCCCCGAAGCCATTACTGCCATGTTTTCGGATAAACGTGAAGGACTGACTATTGCTAATATTGAGCTAAAATCGGGTGATTTTGCTCAATTAAAAATGATCTATTCCCAATATCCTCGTGAAGGAGATCTCTCAATTCATTTACTCAATGAAACTGGCGATGAAATCTATCTGATGAGTTTCTCATTCGGGGAGCAAGGTCAACTCTATGTGTGTTCTCTACAAGGACCATCTACCGAGCAGAGCGTAGAGCAAGTGAAATCTATCACGAAACAAATGCACGCAATGAGACCTAAAAATCTGTTAATGTCAGCCATTTATGCTGTAGCGGCTTATTTCCAAATCAAATCCATTAACGGGATTTCGAATAACTGTCATATCAAGAGCCAACATTTAAAATCCAGCTACGATACGTTTTGGGAAGAGTGTGGCGGTGTATTAAATTCTGCGGGATGGTATCAGTTACCGCTTCAAGAACCCGTACGTGATATTGAATCCGTTAAAAGCCAGAGACGCTCTGAATTCCGTAAACGCGAGGCGCTACGAGAAGCCATGTTCCAGAACATAGTTCAATCCCTTACCCTCTACTCAAACACGGCGCAGAAATAAAAAAAAGTAGCCAGTTAAAAACTAACTGGCTACTTATCTATCAACTGACTTGCATCCTGCAATGCGACTTCCTGCCGCCTAACATCCTGTTAGAAAAATGAGCAAATTAACTGCTCTGCTAGGCTATCCATTTCCTTGTTTTTAAAATGTAAATCGCTAAACAACTACCCTGTCCAGCCCGATAAGAATGTATTAAATCCATTAATGAAACAACCTAGTATTCCATTCTTATGTGGTTCAAAAAATAATAAAAAACTTAAAATAGATAGTAATGCCATGAAATTAAAAGTTAAATAGTTATCATTTCAGTAAAATGAAAATTTATTAAGATATGGCTTAACCCAATTGTAGGTAATGACTTACAGTTCAATGCTGCTAATCTCTTACCCCTGAGATGATATAACTGGCTTCAACTGTTGAATAAAACTCGCAAGATTTTCTGCAATTACCCGTCGCTGCTTACTTCCGAATGTTTCCACAATAATTTCTCCCGTTAAATTACACATGGAAATCATCTCTAATTCAGAATCTAATGTGGCGATAAACAGCGTTGGTGATAACTTTAATCGTTTTTGCGTCACCAGATGCCCAATCAGGTTTTCTTGTAAACGAATAAAATCTTCTTCACTCCACACTTGAACCAAGTTCAATGACAGCTCATTGAATGTCGCACTCATATCTCCGGCTAATTGCGTAGTATAAAAAGCATGGATGTCATCTTGTAATTGCAAGTCGACACCATTAGCTACATTACTTAGGCTTTTTTCTGCTAATGGAAATGGTTGAGGCTCCCAATAAACCACATCGTCACCAGTACGGACGATACAAGGAGACGGTACGCCATAAAGTTCAGAGGAACTTGGCGGTAATCCCGTAACGTCTTGCCACTTTGCTACATACTGGCTAGTAAAATTTTTAATTAAATCAGAGATTATTGTATTCATCGTTTTTCAACTGTTAGAAATAACATTATTTAAACCAATTTAAATTGGCGGACTCAATATTACAGATAAGTGGTATTATGACAGAAGTTAACAAACGAATAAAACGTACTCAGTTTACCTATTAAGGACTGATGCGCCGAAAGATAAGGATCACTATGTCTCACTATCAGAATAACCCTGCTCTCGATAATTTAACGCTGGGAAAGAAGACGGCTTATCATGACCAATATGATGCCGCTTTATTACAAGCTGTACCACGCAGTCTTAATCGAGATCCTTTGGACATTCATGCTGATAGCCTGCCATTTCACGGCGCAGACATCTGGACACTGTATGAGCTTTCTTGGCTAAACGCCCGCGGAGTCCCTCAAGTTGCTATAGGCTCTGTTAGTATTGATGCCACAAGTGAAAATCTCGTGGAATCCAAAAGTTTTAAGCTTTACCTCAACAGTTTCAACCAGACCCGTTTTGAAACGTGGGAAAATGTGCGAACCGTTTTGCAAAAAGACCTAAGCCGCTGTGCTAACGGCGAGGTTAAGGTTACACTTTATAAGCTTGACGATTTCACTCAGCAAGCCATTCACCAATTCCAAGGTGTCTGCATTGATGAGCAAGAGATTGATATCGATAACTATGAATTTAATCGTCAGTATCTGGTCGATTGTACCCAATCAGAGGTCGTCGAAGAAATCCTCGTCAGCCATCTGTTAAAATCAAATTGCTTGATCACCAACCAGCCTGATTGGGGTTCAGTACAAATTCATTATCGTGGTCCGAAAATCAATCACGAAGCGTTATTACGTTACCTCGTCTCATTTCGTCATCATAATGAATTTCATGAACAGTGCGTGGAACGCATTTTCAACGACATAACAATACTGTGCAAACCGGAAAAGTTATCGGTATATGCACGCTATACTCGCCGAGGTGGATTGGATATCAATCCATGGCGCAGTAATGAACAATTTGAGCCTGAAACGGGTCGTTTGGCACGGCAATAAGTACCTACTAAATTGAAAAACAGTGTAATTTAAGAGAATGCTATTTAAATCATTTTCAATGTAATTCACGCGTCAATAGCCCAATTGGGTAAAGGAGTGTTACTTGATTACTCATATCAGTCCATTAGGATCTATGGATCTACTGTCTCAGCTTGAAGTCGACATGCTGAAACGTACGGCGAGCAGCCATTTGTATCAATTGTATCGAAACTGCTCCTTAGCGGTGTTACATTCAGGAAGCTTAACTGACAGCAGTAAAGAGCTATTAGAAAAAAGTGCAAGTTTTGATATCAATATCTTACGTCGCGAACGTGGCATTAAGCTGGAACTCATCAATCCCCCTGAAAAAGCATTCGTTGACGGAAAAATTATTCGCTCATTACAAGCTAACTTGTTTGCTGTACTGCGCGATATTCTGTTTGTGCATGGACAAATCAGTACAGCAAAACAGCAATTCCATCTCGATTTGGAAAACAGTGTCCATCTAACCAACATGATCTTTTCTATTTTACGTAACGCCCGTGCTCTGCATATTGGTGAAGACCCGAATATGATCGTGTGCTGGGGTGGTCACTCCATCAATGAAAACGAATATTTATATGGTCGTAAAGTTGGTAATGAACTTGGCTTACGCGAACTGAATATCTGTACCGGTTGTGGACCGGGCGCGATGGAAGCGCCGATGAAAGGCGCTGCGGTTGGTCATGCGCAGCAACGTTACAAAGACAGTCGTTTTATCGGTTTAACCGAACCCTCTATCATCGCGGCAGAGCCACCTAACCCACTCGTTAACGAACTGATTATCATGCCTGACATCGAAAAACGTCTCGAGGCATTTGTGCGTTTAGCTCACGGGATTATTATTTTCCCAGGTGGTGTAGGGACTGCGGAGGAACTTCTGTATTTGTTAGGCATCATGATGGATCCTGAAAATACCGAGCAAGTGTTACCTCTCGTGCTCACTGGACCAAAAGAGAGTGCTGAATATTTTTCTGTACTGGATGACTTTATTCGCCACACTCTGGGTGATGAAGCCAGCAAACATTATCAAATCATTATCGATAACCCACAAGAAGTGGCTCGCGTAATGAAAAAAGGAATATCTGCTGTGAAAGAGAGCCGCCGTAATACTGGCGACGCTTACAGTTTCAACTGGTCGATTAAAATTGCACCAGACTTACAGCATCCATTTGAACCAACCCATGAAAATATGGCGTCACTGAACTTGCACCCAGACCAATCTCCTGAAAAATTGGCGTCTGATTTACGTCGTGCTTTCTCTGGGATTGTCGCGGGTAACGTGAAAGAAGTTGGTATGAAAGCCATTGAAAAACATGGTCCTTTCAAAATTCACGGTGATAGCGACATCATGAAACGTATGGATATTTTACTCCAAGGTTTCGTGAAACAGCATCGTATGAAATTGCCAGGTGGCACCGCTTACGAACCTTGCTATGAAATTGTGAAATAATCACCTACGCGCCAAGGACGGTGCGTTTAACTACCAAACGGCTTATGATCCATTTATTAATTATTGATGCTTTAAATTTAATTCGACGTATCCACGCGGTTCAGGGTAGCCCATGTGGAGAAACCTGCTTGTCCGCTATTTCTCAATTGATTAACCACACTAATGCAACTCACGTTGTCGCCGTCTTTGATGAGGAAGGTCGACACCATAGTTGGCGCCATGAAAAGCTACCTGACTATAAAGCAGGACGTCAGCCTATGCCTGAATCATTACACACTGAACTCCCCAACTTAGTTGCTCAGTTTGAAGAAAATGGTATTCATTGCTGGCAATCTGAGGGAGACGAAGCCGATGACTTAGCGGCCACTCTCGCTAAACGCATTGCCGATTCTGGGCATACCGTCACCATCGTCTCCACCGATAAAGGCTATTGTCAGTTGCTGTCACCCAATTTACGTATTCGTGACTATTTTCAAAAACGCTGGCTAGACGTGCCTTTTATCGAAAATGAATTTGGGGTCAAACCTGAACAACTTCCTGACTACTGGGGTTTAGCGGGGATCAGCAGCAGTAAAGTTCCCGGAATTGCAGGAATTGGAGCTAAAAGCGCCACGGAGCTGCTTCAGCGATTCCGCTCGATTGAAAATTTGTACGCCAACTTTGATGTTCTTGAAGAGAAATGGCAGAAAAAATTAGCAAATCAAAAAGATATAGCGATAATCTGCCGCGAAATTGCGACACTAAAAACGAATATTGCGTTGAAAGGCAACCTAAACCAATTACGCTATCAAGCTAAATAGTCGACACAAAAAAGGTCACTTTGAAGTGACCTTTTTGCTATTCAAACCAATCCAGCTTTGACTTAATAATATTCACGCGCCATTGGGTTTGCGGACCAAACACGTTGTACATGCACGGTGACTTCTTCACGGTCATGGTAAAGCTGTTTCGCGTGGATCAGAACGTTGATACCATTCTCTTTCAGCTGAACTTTCATTTTTTCCAGAATATGCGCGACTTCTTCATAACGCTTTTTCATCGGCAACTTCAAGTTAAAAATGGTTTCACGACACCAGCCTTCTTGTAACCACTGCGTCATCAATGCAGCAACTTTCGCGGGTTTTTCTACCATATCACACACTAACCAAGTGATATTCTGCGATGTCGGCTTAAATTTAAAGCCATCTTCACGATGGTGTCGAACTTGCCCTGTATTCATCAAGCTTTCCGCCATTGGACCATTATCAACGGCATCAACCATCATACTGCGTTTCACCAACTGATAAGTCCACCCGCCTGGACATGCTCCAAGATCAACGGCTTTCATTCCACTCCCTAAACGCTCATCCCACTCTTCATAAGGAATAAACACATGGAAAGCTTCTTCCAATTTTAACGTTGAACGACTTGGTGCATCTGATGGGAATTTTAAACGCGGAATGCCCATGTAAAAATTCGAACTATTATTCGAATAAGAATAGCCGGCATAACAACACCCCGGTGCAATAAAGAACACATGGATCACCGGGCGTTTAAAGTTCTCTTTCGCCAATAATACTTTCTCTTGGCGTAACGCATTACGCAGAGGTACTGTAAATTTACGGCAAAACTTCATTAACTCTTTTGATTCATTGGTATCTGCGACTTCAACTCGCAGATCACCTGCTCGCTCAACCTGCTTGCTAAGCGCATTCACAATAGGAGTAACCCTATCTTCTGGAGGTAGATCTTTTAATAAATCGCCTACCACAAACATTTGACGAGCAAAAATTAATTCACGAAATGGCAGCGTGCGTGCAAGAATGTCTGCGTCCTCAGACTGATAACATTCAAAAATAACATAGCCGCTATTCTCTTTAACACGAGCAAAACCGTAAATTTCACGTTGTCCTGCTTTATCTGTAATTTCTGCTGCACACTCTTTTTCAAAGCCCGGGCGGCAATATAATGCAATCTTGTTACTCATTGCGTGACGCCGATTTCCTTAGACGCATAGCGCCAATAACTGCTAAAAGCCAGCCAACTAGGAAGCAAACGCCACCTATTGGCGTAAAATAAGAAAAGTATTTTACCTGCAATAAGGCCATACAATAAAGGCTACCACTAAAAAGAAGTATTCCAACGGAGAAAAATACCCCAGCCCAATAGAACCATAAAATGACTTTACGCAGTAATACTGCGCCCAGCACCATTAATGCAACAGTATGAAACATTTGATAACGCAATCCTGTCTCAATCCATGCCATTTGATGAGAGCTCATCATTGGTGCAAGTGCATGCGAGCCAATAGCACCAAATGCGACCACAAAAAATCCACTGATCCCTGCAAAAATTAACATCAAACGACTATTCACAATAGCACCTTCGTTTTTACTGTTTGATTATTGTATATGCGTCAAATCTTGATCATTGGTAATAAACCCGAGCTTTTCTTGCTCACTGGCTGCTTGCGCGAGGATCCATTGACGAAATGCCGCAATTTTCCCTAAATCGGCCTGACTTTCTTGGCAGACCAGATAGAATGCGTTTTTACTCACTAAAACTTCACTAAATGGGCACACCAATCTGCCCGCATCAATTTCATTTTTTGCCATCACATTGTTAGTTAGCGCAACGCCTTGCCCATGTACTGCCGCTTGAATCACCATCGAACTGTGACTAAAAATAGGTCCCTGCTGTACATTAACAATATTCTGCAAATCTAACTGCTTCACATATGCCTGCCAATCACGGCGAGAAGAGTCATGAAGTAATGTATGCTTTGCTAGATCTTCAGGATTTTTAAGTTGATTCCCACCCGTTAACAACGAAGGTGAACACACTGGCATTAAGTATTCAGCATACAGCCTGTCAGTTCTTAGACCTGTCCAATTTCCTCGACCGTAAAAAATCGCAACATCGACATCATCGGCTAGCTTATCTTCTTCCCGATCAACCGCTTGAATACGTACATCAATGCCAGGAAACGCTTGATTAAATCCAGAAAGACGAGGAACTAGCCATTGTATCGCGAAACTTGGCGATAAGCTTACAGTGAGTGCGCCTTTTGCACTTCTGGCTTGAAGCTTTCTCGTCGCCTCATTTAAAGACGAGAAAATTTCCTTAATATCAAGATAATAACTTTGCCCTTCTTCCGTCAGTAACAATGAGCGATTTCGGCGACGAAACAACTTCAAACCAAGAAAATCTTCTAGGCTTTTTATTTGATGACTAACAGCAGCTTGTGTCACAAATAATTCATCTGCCGCTTTAGTAAAACTTAAATGACGGGCGGCGGCATCAAACACTCTCAGAGCATTTAAAGGCGGTAATCTTTTAGACATAATCTCTTCGGCTCAGCTTTGTTATATGCATTAGTTTTTCTCATCCGAAGCATTATAAATTGTCCATTGAGGATCCGCTAGTAAATACCTATAGTATGCACACTTCCTAAGCCGGAACGAAAAGTTGCAGAGTTTAGTTACTTTGAAACTTTTGGCTTTGTGGTTGTGATGTTGTGTTTGCAAGTTGTCTGGTTAAACCAGGCTTTGTAGCAATTGCTACTGTTTTTTTCACTTCCTGTACATTTACCCTGTCTGTCCATAGTGATTTTATAGTGCACCGCCAAAGCGCGGTGCTTTTTTTTATGTTGAGTGCGATAAAATCCATTATGGAAGATAAAAACCATTATCCCATCAGACTAAGAGTAAAAAAGCACACAAAACCATCTTAAATTAAATTTAATCATTAGATTAAAAGTAAACCGAAAACGTTTTAAACTACGTTGCATTTTTATGGCGCGCAATTATTCTAAAATCTGAGCAAAAATCTTCCTGTTAAGTGTAACAAATTATGTCTAATAATCGATAACTGAATAACATTTTTTGTTCCCATCTACTTATTCACTGTTTTCCGTTATTATCATAGCCAGATCATAATCACATTCGTCAACCGAATGATTAACGACAAAGAATCAACATAATGGATAACTTTAACGCCCTTCAATTTCGCCAGCAATTTCCTGCTATCAGCTCAGATATCGTTTTTCTAGACAGTGCCGCTACCGCACTAAAACCGCTGGAAATGGTCAACGCCTCCGATAATTACTATCGTTTTTCAGGCAGTTCTGTATATCGAGGGCAATCGCCAGAGGCATTAAAAATCACGCAACTCTATGAGCAAGGGCGCTCCTTAGCGGCTAAGTTAATCCATGCGCCTGACGAAAAATCCATTATTTGGACTCGCGGTACCACTGAGTCGATAAATTTGATTGCTCAAAGCTATTTTCGCGAGAAACTTCAAAGTGGCGACGAAATTATTGTCAGCGAAACTGAGCATCATTCTAACTTGCTACCATGGCTGATGTTGGCACAGCAAACAGGTGCAAAGGTCGTAAAATGGGCAATAGAACCTGACTTAACACTCGATATCAACGCACTACGCTCTATCTTAAACACAAAAACTAAAGTTATTGCTATCACTCAAATGTCCAACGTAACAGGCTACCAGCCGGACATCTCCACCATAACTAAATTAGCCCATCAAGTTGGAGCAAAAGTTGTTGTGGATGGCGCACAGGGCGTTGTACATCACCCTCTAGATATCTTGGCGACAGATGTAGATTTCTACGTGTTTTCAGCCCATAAATTATATGGACCAACCGGATTAGGAGTCTGTTACGGAAAACCAGAACATTTAGCCAACATGAATCCGTGGCATGGTGGTGGCAAAATGTTAAGTCACGTCGATTTTTCAGGCTTTACTCTCGCGCCAATACCACAACGTTTTGAGGCCGGAACACCTAACGTTGCAGGTGTCATTGCCTTTGCAGCAGTGCTTAAATGGCTTTCAACCCAAGATTTAACACAAGCTGAAATCTATACGTGTTCTCTGATAGATTACGCGTATGAGCAACTGTCGCAACTCGACGGTATTATTTGTTATCGCACAGAAAACTCACCACTTTTATCTTTCAATTTCCACAATATTCATCATAGTGATTTAGGTCTCTTCTTGACCGAACAAAAAATTGCACTACGCTATGGGCAGCATTGTGCTCAACCGTTGATGGACGCACTCAATATAAGCGGCTGCTTGCGCATCTCTTCCATGCCATACAACAACAAACAAGATATTGATAAATTTATTAATTCTGTAAAATTTGCACTGTCGATTTTAAATGATTAAAAGGTAATCACATGACTTTGTCTAGACATGAACTGGCTTCTCATCCATTTGGCACAGAGATTGTCATTCACGAAATCGTTGAACAGTTTTCCAAACAAAAAGCTTGGGAAGATAAATATCGCCTGCTCATTCAATTAGCCAAAAAACTGCCAACTCTTACTGAAGAAGAAAAGCAGCAAACTCAAGAAGTTCAGGGTTGTGAAAACCGCGTTTGGATTGGCGCCATCCTCAATGAAGATGACACATTTCATTTTTATGGGGATAGCGAAGGGCGTGTGGTGAAAGGATTATTTGCCGTTTTACTTGCCTGTATTGAAGATAAAAATGCACAGCAAATTTTAGATACTGACTTTGATGAAATTTTCAATCAAACGGGTTTATCAGGACAACTCAGTGAATCCCGCCAAAATGGGATACAGGCGTTAATTTCTGCGGTTAAGAATATTGCAGGGGAGATGACCCCGGCAGAATAATGACATGATTGAGGCTACGCGGATACGGTAGCCTCAATGCCAACTATTTAGCCTCTCTTTGCGCTTTAGCGACCATCTTTTTCAACGCATGTGACACGGCAATAAAGCCAAAGCTAGCTGTGACCATCGTGACAGCACCAAAACCTGATGCGCAATCCATCCGTTTTGAGCCATCCGCTGTGCTTTTCGCCGCACAGACGGTTCCATCACTTTGAGGGTAAACCAATTGCTCTGTCGAAAACACACAATCAATCCCCAGCTTGCCTTTACCATTTTTCACAACGTTAAAGTCTGATTTTAAGCGTTCACGCAATTTGGCAGCGAGTGGATCTTGGACTGTTTTAGCTAAGTCGGTAACTTGGATTTGAGTCGGATCAATTTGTCCCCCAGCGCCGCCCGTTGTGACTACGGGGATTTTAAAACGACGGCAATACGCAAGTAATGCTGCTTTAGGTCTTACACTGTCGATGGCATCGATAACGTAATCAAACCCCAAAGAAAGGTACTCAGCCACATTATCGACTGTTATAAAGTCATCAATAACATTGACGGTACATTCTGGGTTGATGGCTAAAATACGCTCTTTCATTACATCAACTTTTGGTAATCCCACCGTCGATTTCAATGCATGCAATTGACGATTGGTATTTGTGACGCAAATGTCATCCATATCGATCAAAGTGATCGCACCAATACCAGAGCGTGCTAATGCTTCCGCAGCCCAAACGCCAACGCCGCCCACACCAATAACGCACACATGTGAACGCGCAAAAAGATGAAGGGCTTTTTGCCCATATAAGCGCCCAATTCCAGCGAATCGCTGCATCCACGCCTCAGAAAGCTGAGCTTGCATAATCACAAACAACCTTAGTTAAAACGGTAACTTAGTAAAAATAACAGTCTAGTAAATAATCACTACATCGCACTAAAAACAGGCTGGCTCTTTTTCAGTACCCATACACGACCATAATGGTTATAAAAGCCTGCCATTTTGCCCGCTTCGTGCCCTGTTCCATGATAAATATCGAAATGGTGCCCTTTAATTGCGCCCCCCACATCGAGAGCAACCATCATACGCATTTCGTATCTACCCGTAAATTTTCCATTACTATCTAATACTGGCACTTCGGCTAGCAATGCAGTTCCAGGTGGAATCAATGTCTTATCTGATGCTACCGAGGCTTTTGCCACTAATGGCACAGCACTCGCTCCCCTAACTGGGACAAACGATTGTGGTTTAAAGAAGACAAATGATGGGTTGCTTTCCAGTAATTCACGAACCTCTTGCTCACTGTGCGTGTTAGTCCAATCATGAATTGCTTGCAGCGACATTTTTTCTAATGGCACTTCGCCTCTATCAACCAATACTTTGCCAATACTTTTATAGGCATGACCATTTTTTCCTGCATAAGCAAAGAAATTCAAAGGACTACCATCCCCAAAGTCGACATAACCACTACCTTGCACTTCCATCATGAAGTTATCGACAGGAGAATTACTGTAAGCAAGGATCAAGTTGTTACTGAGCGCACCATTATAGATTTGTGCGCGACTTGGTAAACGTTTCTTACCTTTTGACGGCATTCCATATAACGGATGTTGATAATCCCCTTGTGGCGAACGACGGGCTTCAATTACGGGAGTGTAGTAACCTGTAAACTGAACGTTTCCGTAGTTATCCATCCCTTCCATTTGGAAGGCTGATAAATTAAATCGCGACAACTGAGCCGGATCCCCACCTGCCATTAACCAATTCTCTATCGCATGGTAAGTATCATTATTGCTGTTGAATAAGCGTGGTGATGCATTTTGAATCTCAGTCACTTGGCGATTAAAATCCGGCGCATTTATTGGTCGCCCTTGCACATTAACCTGATTAACTTGTTGCAAGTCACTATGCATTTTTCCGTCTTTATATTGTTGTCCTTTATCTGTCGGATGAGACTGACACCCTGCAAGTAAAGAAAAAAAGACGCCCGCAATTAACCCTTTCTGCCATGAATTCATCTTTTACCACCTAACACATATCCAATATGAAGCGCACAATAGCAAACCCAAATTGAGAATGAAACGAGTATAAATATTTAGTTAAGTTATTTCTGAGTTCAACACCACTAAAGAACAAAAAAGCAACATTCTGTGCGATTTTTAAACTCCGATCGATGAAAAATGAAAAAAAAACACGAAAAAACTTGCATCAGATCTCATCCCGAGTATAGTGCCCGCTATCGGACGCGGGGTGGAGCAGCATGGTAGCTCGTCGGGCTCATAACCCGAAGGTCGTTGGTTCAAATCCAGCCCCCGCAACCAATTTCTTGATTCATTCAATATTGATTTAGTCAAAGTAAATTCAGCAGTAAAATCAAAGTAGTATCCCAAAGTAGTGAATATTTCAGGCGCGGGATGGAGCAGCATGGTAGCTCGTCGGGCTCATAACCCGAAGGTCGTTGGTTCAAATCCAGCTCCCGCAACCAATTCCTGATATATTAGCCTCTTCAGTCGCGGGGTGGAGCAGCATGGTAGCTCGTCGGGCTCATAACCCGAAGGTCGTTGGTTCAAATCCAGCCCCCGCAACCAATTCTTATGTTTCCTTTTCTTTCTTCTTTATCGTCCCAAACTCAACACTCAAATTAATTTTTAATTATTCTAGCTTCATTTACGATTTATTTTATCAATAAAAAAGGCGACTCACATTGCTGCTTGCCACCTTCTTTCATATATAAATCAAATAATTAGTTACGAATAGCTAACTCGCCACCATTACGAAAATAGGCTTTAATCCCTTCAAAAATAGACTCTGCCATCTGCTGTTGGAATTTCGCGGTTTTAAGCTTACGCTCTTCATCTAGGTTACTGATAAACGCAGTTTCTACCAAAATAGACGGAATTTCAGGGGCTTTCAATACAGCAAAACCAGCTTGGTCTACTTTGTTTTTATGCAGCCGATTCACTCTACCCATCCGTTTCAGGACTTCATCACCAAACTTCAAACTGTCATTAATGGTTGCTGTTTGCACCAGATCTAACATTGTATGGTCAAGATAGACATCACCACTTTTGCTCACGCCACCGATTAAGTCAGCTTCGTTCTGAGTTTGAGCAAGATAACGCGCCGTATTACTGGTCGCTCCTTTCGTGGATAATGCAAAAACAGATGAGCCATTCGCTGAGCGATTCGTAAATGCATCCGCATGAATAGAAACGAATAAGTCTGCCTGCATTTTTCTCGCTTTCGCAACACGCACTTTCAATGGGATAAAGACATCCTCATTACGCGTCATATAAGCTCGCATTTTAGGATCTTTATCTATTAGCGTTTTCAAACGACGCGCAATTTGTAAAACCACATCTTTTTCACGCGTTTTATATTTACCAATCGCACCGGGATCTTCCCCACCATGACCAGGGTCAATCATAATAACAATCGGTCTATCCGTACCTGCTTTACCCGGTTTCTTCGCCTGTGCAGGCATGCTCTCTTCTAAATCACCTTTATTGTAATCTTCAAGAAGCGCAAGTAACGGATCATCATTGGTTTCAACCCCTTTACCTGGGTAAAAGTCCATGACTAAACGGTGTTTAAACTCAGCTACTGGCGGTAAAGTAAAGAACCGAGGTGTGACTTTATTCTTAACTTCAAACACTAAACGTACCGTTTTAGGATCAAACTGCCCCACCCTAACTAATTTTAAGTAAGGGTCTCGAGACTGAATTTGACTTCCCATATTCTTAAGAACGTTATTTAATTGGACGCCTTCTAAATCAACAACAATACGCTCAGGGTTGTTTAAAACAAACTGGCGATACTTTAAAGGAATGCTGGATTCAAGAGTAATACGGGTATAACTCGAGGCTGGCCAAATACGAACAGCAACAACACTACTACTGGCAGCAAATCCAAATGGGCTGACACTTAATAGCATGACTGCCGCCGCACCTTGCAATAGGCGACGTTTTGATGGGCTGTGATCTTGATGACTCATCAATAATTCCGAATCTATTTCCTGAAAAGTTTAATAATATCTAAAATAAGAGATAATATATTAGCGATTAATTCGCACTCTATCTAGTTCTTCATCCTTTGTCATTACCAATCTATTCTATTTATATCCCAGCACGCATCTATTCAATGCCATATAAACGCCATATTTACGTAATTTAAATAGTTAATGATGCTCAAATGTCGAATAACATTTATTGGCAATAATCTGATATGCAGATTGAATTGTTGTGATTATATCCATTTATATTTAGAGATATGTAAACCTTAAAAATAAATTTGTTACTTTTATTGTCCCAACTTTTACTTGATATTTCTTGTCAAAAAGAATAAAAATACAGTTATTGCGAATAAAAATTCAGTTAAGAGGGTAGTTATGAAAGAGCGCAGCACCGAGTTGGTTGATGAGTTTCGCCATTCGGTACCTTATATAAACGCCCACCGAGGCAAGACATTCATTATCATGCTTGGCGGTGAAGCAATAGCGCATGAAAATTTTCCTAGCATTGTCAATGATATAGGTTTATTGCATAGTTTAGGAATCCGTATAGTCGTCGTTTATGGTGCTCGTCCTCAGATAGAAGGGATTCTTGCAGAGCATAATTACGATGCTATTTATCACAAGCATACCCGTGTGACAGATGCGAATACTCTTGAATACGTTAAACAGGCTTCTGGTGCTCTACAGCTAGATATTACAGCCCGCTTATCAATGAGTTTAGGCAATACACCGTTACAAGGGGCACATATTAACGTTGTGAGTGGTAATTTCGTCATTGCACAACCTCTTGGCGTAGATGATGGCATTGACTATTGCCATAGTGGTCGTATCCGTCGCATTAACGAAGATGCAATCAATGCGCAATTAGATAACGGTTCGATCGTTTTGATTGGTCCTGTCGCCGTTTCAGTGACTGGTGAAAGCTTTAATCTTACCTCTGAAGAAATTGCCACCCAGCTTGCCGTTAAAATTAAAGCCGAAAAACTCATTGGTTTTTGCTCATCTCAAGGGGTTGCTGATAAAGAAGGTAATATCTTATCTGAGCTATTCCCGAATGAAGCTGAAGAACGAATCCAAGAATTGGAGTCAGAAGGTGATTATTACTCTGGAACCGTTCGCTTTTTACGGGGTGCTGCTTCAGCATGCCGCCGAGGTGTTCGCCGTAGTCACTTACTCAGCTATCAAGAAAATGGCGCGTTAATCCAAGAGTTATTCTCCCGTGATGGTATCGGTACGCAAATCGTTATGGAAAGCTCTGAAAAAACTCGCCGAGCCAATATTAATGATATTGGAGGAATTTTAGAGTTAATTAGACCACTTGAGCAGCAAGGAATTTTAGTTAGGCGTTCACGTGAACAACTCGAAATGGAGATTGATAAATTTACCATAATTGAGCGGGATAACTTGGTGATCGCTTGCGCAGCGCTTTACCCTTACCCTGAAGAAAAACTTGGTGAGATGGCGTGTGTAGCCGTACACCCAGATTACCGCAGCTCCTCTCGTGGTGAAGAGCTATTACAGCGTGTCATGGCACAAGCGAAGCAACTGGAATTGGATAAACTTTTCGTCTTAACCACCCGAAGTATTCATTGGTTCCAAGAACGTGGTTTTATCCCCGCTGAGATTGAAATGCTCCCCATGAAAAAACAGGCGCTCTATAACTATCAGCGTAAATCAAAAATATTAATGCTCGATATTAAAAGCCAAGCGGCTTGAGTCCCCAGAAACAGGCGAAAAAATTAATTCGCCACACGATTTAATGCGCAATCATAAACCCAGATGTTCAAGCAACATTCTGGGTTTTTCTTGAATACAGCTGAATGTTAAGTTAAGCGGTTTGAACGACGCGGCACTTTTCACACAGTGGATTTGCATCTAATAATGGGCGTAAAATTGCTTCCATTTCAGCAAAAGAACTACCATAAAAGTAAAATGCGGTTTCAGTTGGTCCATCCCAAACACCGTGGATGCCACCAATATCCTCTACTGCCTCATCCAGTTGGTCAAATAAATCATTAATATCATTGTTTTCATATACTTCATCGGGTAGCTCTGTGCCATTAAAGTAAATAGCTAAACCTTCATCTGTACCAAAATCGATTTGTACATCTTCACCATGAATAGTTAAACGAGAACCTTTAGGCGCTAACATTGCCGAGAACATCTGAATAATTAGGCTAATATTCTCATCACTCGCATCGGTTAATGCCAATTCAATATCACATTCAGCAACTTCGCCATTTTCACCTAATTGAGTACCACCACCGCTGACTTGAATTTGCCCTTCCTTGCCTAGCTTTTCCATTGCTTGATCAAATGCGTCTTCTAAATCTGCACGGCGAGCGGGGTCAATTTTGGCATTTAGTGTTACTGTTACGGCGGTCATTTGCTGCTGGTTTTCCATAGAAGTACCTTAAAGTCAGGGGATTAATTTAATTCTCTGTAATTCATTATCTGTAGCTAGTTCTTAGCAATCCCATGGTGACTGTTTAATTGCTCAAACTGTAATGCTAAGCCGCTACGGCGTTTAGTCGGCGTTTCTATCGCGCGACGCAACACTTTTTTACTGCCATACAGCGAAAGTTCATTCTTGGCTCGAGTCATTGCCGTATAGACAAGTTCACGAGTAATCACGGGCGAATATACATAGGGTAAAACCAAGGCGGTATGAGCAAACTCTGAACCTTGTGATTTATGTACCGTCATCACATAAGCTGTCTCATGGGCTGGTAATCGATTCGGTTGAATCCCACGAATAGTACCGTCAGGGAACTGAAAGTAGGCTCTTAGTTGCCGCTCTTCATCAAATAGAATAATACCAATATCTCCATTAAAGAGCCCCAAAGCACTATCATTACGGCTGATCATGATAGGTCTTCCAACATAGTGTTTATGTTGTAAATTATACGGTTTTGTAATTAAGCCTTGGCGGTGAAGTAATTTTTCAAGCTTGTCATTTAAACCAGAAACCCCGTAAGCCCCTTCTCTTAATGCAGCAAGCAAACGGTATTGGTTAAATTTATAAAGAATATCTGCAGGTTTTTCACCGACTTTAACCGCCAACAGATAGTTTTGATAGAAACCAACGGCATCTAATAACATCTGAGCGTAACTTTCTCCACTTTCGAGCTCAGATTGGGCTTCATGTTCAGAGGGGCTATTTGGATTATTGTTAGAAATATAATTATGAATGTCTGCGAAATTCTGGGTAAGAATTTCATCAACCCGTTTTACATTTCCTGCGTTGACGGCATAGGCTAATTGCCCTATCCCTGACTCAGCAGAAAAACGGTAGCTTTTTCTCAGTAAACATAAACTATCGCGAATAACAGGCCCCTCATTGGAGGTAAAATCACTTAATGGGCATCCAGTCAGTAATTCAAGCTGGGCAGCTCGCTCATAGCTATAACCTTTATCGGCAAAACGGCAAATATCCCCAAGAACAGCCCCCGCCTCGACTGATGCGAGCTGATCCTTATCCCCAAGAAATATCAACTTAGCCGAGTTAGGCAACGCTTCAATGAGTTTGCTCATCATCGGTAAGTCTACCATCGATGCTTCATCCACAATCAGTATGTCCAGTGCCAACGGGTTATCACGATGATAACGAAATTGTTGGCTTTCTGGCTGAGCGCCTAGCAAGCGATGTAATGTTTTGGCTTGGGTGGGTAACAACGTTCGCTCTTCATCATTCAGCGGCAACTGCTTCAGAGCATGCCCTAAAGATTCCGTTAAACGTGCGGCGGCTTTACCTGTTGGCGCGGCTAATTCGATGCGTAAACGATGTGGCAGGTGACCTAACTTAATCAATAACGCTAAAATTTTAGCTACTGTCGTGGTTTTACCTGTTCCGGGTCCACCGGAGATGACTGAAACTCGGCTTGTGACAGCAACTGCAGCAGCAATTTTTTGCCAATCAATATCTTCAGAGACTGGGAATAACTGCGACAAAATTGACTGGGTTTTAACTACATCACAATCTGTTGACCCTGTCTGTGAAAAAAAGTGTGCGACACACTGCTCATATTGCCACATGCGTTGAAAATAAAGAAAATCACCGGACAATATCAAGGGAGCTACGCCATTATTTCCAACTTCACATACTGATTCACTCGACAGCAATGCGGCTCTTATCGTGCTAGGATCCGGCTCCCCTATCATTTGCCACAACTGCGCTGCAAACTCAGGGTGCCTTCCCATAAATAACGAGTTAGGATGAATATCATCTAATGATAAACAGACATGCCCTGACATGGTTTCCGCGCTAAGAAGTGCTCCCACCAGCAAAAGTATTGGGTTTTCCTCATTTGCAATATTATAGGCAAATTGTACATCAAGAGGCGTGAATAAACGCGCTTCAATAGCTTGATTAAATAGCACTTTCATTATTGAAGCTCCTTAGATTGAGCCTCACGAAAGAGCGCATCAAATTCATGGATAAATTCAATTGTTGGGCGATAAAAAAAGATGCCATTTTGAGAATCTACGCGCTCAGTCCCACGTAGAAAGAGATAGTAAACACCGCCAAAATGGGTTTCATAATTATAATTTGGCATCCTCTGCTGTAAAAAGCGGTGTAAAGCGAGTGAATAGAGTTGGTATTGCAGATCATAACGATGGTCTATCATCGCGTCTGCCATCGCCTCTTGCGTATAATACGACGCATCTTCACCTAAATAATTAGACTTATAATCTAATAAGTAAAATTTCCCTTTCCAACAAAAAGTTAAGTCAATAAAGCCTTTTAAAATCCCTTGCACCTGCTCAAAGTTAAGCGGTGGGCAATGTTTGGATAATGGATCATGTTGGTGAGTCACGCGATCGACATCTTTTGCATTAAGTAGGCTATCTATTGGCAGATAAAATTGCATTTCATCCAATCTATCTTGGGCGGGAAGCGCTGATAAGCAAAGCCCATCATCAGCCAAAGGAACGTTGAGAATCGCATTTAGCCAAACTTGCAACATCGGAGCCCATTGAATATCAAACCCCGCAGCTTGTAGTTTTTCTTCTAACCACTGAGGTGAAATTTCACCTGAAAAATCAATTTCCTCCATCAAACTATGCAAGAAAGTTCCAGGAGCTGAGCCTTTAGGAAATTGGTGTGGCGTCAGTTGGTTTTCTTGTATCTCTTCAGCGTTAACATCTTGGCTAGCTTCGATATCCATTTTTGGTGCTAATGAATTTGCAAATTGCAAAGCAGATAATGTTTGTTCTTCTTCTCCATGAGAACTGCTATAGCTCAACCCCGAATAACTGGTAACACGCCAATGGTCATCAAAATGACGAGACATTTCTCTCGCATGTAGCTCACAGTCAGTCTCTTTCGTTAAATTCAACCTTGCCATTTGCGACGCAACAATCGGTTTTATATCAATGACATCGTTGCTGATAACGTCTAGCATGTTACTGAGTAATGAAGCATCGCCTTCTTGACCTTTTTGCAGTAAATAACCCAGTGCGGATAAATGCAAATCTGTATTACCTGACTTTTTGCGGTTACCTTTGATAAGCGGTGCTACCCCTACACTACAATGGTAAATTGCACGAGTGAGCGCGACATACAACAAACGTAAATCTTCCGCTAAGCGCTCTTCGTCCGCTAATTCAACGTATTTTTCAGCATCATCAAGATCGAGTTTAGTCATGTAATCATTACGATCATGGAACAAGCCTTTTGACTGAGGTAAAAAATTACTCGCAAACGGCAACCAGACAATTTTATATTCCAAACCTTTAGATTTGTGAATGGTGCTAATTTGCACTAAATGACGATCACTTTCCAAACGCATTTGTTGGGCATCTGATTGATGATCAGGATGCGCAATCTGTTGTGCCAACCAACGAGTTAGTGTGTGCTCACCTTCAAGTTGGAGAGACATCTCTTGCAATAATTCACCAATATGCATGAGATCCATCAAACGACGTTCACCTTCAGTACCCGACAGCAAAGTTTCCGCGATATGTCGTTGGGACATAATTCCCCTCAACATAGGCAAAACGCCACGTTTACGCCAAATTACTGCATATCGTGCAAACTCATCAACCAAGGCTTCCCACGCTTTTTCATCGTAATTCAGGTTATCAATATCTTCAGCAGTTAAACCTAATAAGCCCGTGGCTAACGCGCTGCGTAGTACCCGTTCTTTTTCCGGTGTTAATACCGCCAATAATAACCAAAGAATCTCTTTAGCTTCTTGGGTTGCAAATACACTTTCCCTATTCGATTGGAACACAGACGGAATATTAAGTTGATTCAGCGCATCACGGATTAATATTGCTTCTCGGCGACTACGCACTAACACTGTGATGTCAGAAGCTTCAACTGGTGTTTTTTGCTGTTTATTTTCAAAGTAAGTGAAGCCTTGCTGACCACCAGCAAGATATTCCCCAATTTGAGCTGCACACTGCTGTGCAACTGCTTGTTCATATTCTGAAACTGAGACAGCTTCCGCTTGCTGCAACCAAAACGTGAGGGCTTTAACTTCCTTTCCATCATGGATCAGTTTTTTGTCGCTATTGCTTTGTGCAAAATTAACACTTTGAAATGGAATTTGTTCAAAAATAAAGGGGTTTTCTGCATGATGAAAAACCTGATTGACCGCCTCAACCATATGCTGTGATGAGCGATAGTTTGTTTCTAACGTATAGTGAGCACTAACTTGCGTCTTTGCAGCAATATACGTAAAAATATCTGCCCCACGGAAAGCATAAATCGCCTGTTTCGGATCACCGATAAACAGCAAGGCTGTCTCGTCTGCTTCTTGATAGATTCGCTGAAAAATACGATATTGCTGCGGGTCGGTGTCTTGAAATTCATCGATCATAGCGACAGGAAAACGCTTAGCTATTGCTTCGGCAAGCAGCTCGCCCCCATCTTTATGTAAAGCACTATCTAAACGGGTTAGTAAATCGTCAAATCCTAGCTCTCCTCGCGTTTGCTTTTCATGAGCAATAGTTTGGCGTACTTCGCTAATCGCTTGAGGAATAATTAAGTCTTTAATAGTGAGATTTTGAGCAAGTAATTCATCGATAAGCCGAAATACTGCATGAGAAGGTCCCGAACCGCTTTTAGATTTTTCATCTAATCTGGACTGAGCAAAACGCTCTAAAATATCCTGAGGAAGCTGGTAATCATCTGTTTCTTGCGCCGCCCAATGGGATATTTTCTCCAACCATGTTGGTAAATAACGCCCGCTATAGCTGCGTTTATCTACATCAGAATCCGCAATCAACTTTTCAAAATCAGCAACGTTTTGGCACCATTCATCTTTTACGTTTTGAATTAGATTAATTAGCCTATGATGGCGCTCTTCTAGCGTTTCGAGCTCTTTAGGTTGATTAATAATGGTGGGAATATCACCTTGTAAGAATGGTTTAATTTCATTCAATAGCGCTTCAGGTCCACTCCACTGAGAATGAACGACTTTCGTCATCGAATAATCCAAAGGATAAAAATGACGCCGCCAAAAATCCGCACATGCTTGTTTCTGAATCGGAAATTCATCTTGGATCATCGTTTGCTCAAATAAAATGCCAGACTCAAACGCATTGTGAGCCAGCATTCGTTGGCAAAAACCATGAATCGTATAAATTGCCGCTTCATCCATTTGGCGCTCAGCGGCTAGCAACCAATTAGCGGCAAAGTCCCTCTGCTCTTTACTTGGTAATTCTGCCAGTAACCTAAGGTATTCGGGTTCTGATTCAAAGCCTAAGCCATTACGTAAACATGCTAGACGCATTTTATGAATACGTTCGCGAATACGTCCACGTAATTCATTTGTCGCAGCTTCGGTAAAGGTAACGACCAAAATTTCTTCAACACTTAAAGGGCGAGGGAATGCATTCTCATTCCCTAACCCCAGTAATAAACGCAGATAAAGAATCCCAATCGTATAAGTTTTACCTGTACCCGCAGATGCCTCGATTAACCTCTGTCCATTTAAAGGCAATTTATAGGCATCTAACAATTGGGAATTCATCTGCATTTTATTCACTCAGCATTTTCCTTAATCGGTAACTTCTTCTGAAGGTCAGATGCATTCAGATATAGCGCCCAGTTTTTAAATTGTGCATATCCCGATTTCGTATCGACATTCTGACCAATAACTTGAGATGCCATAGCCAAGCCTTGGCGTTTTAATACTGCGTTTTCGTAGTAGTTAATCACTTCAGCTTGAGTTGCTGCCGCTAATCTCGTTAACAGTTTATCTCGAGTATCAAAACTGAAAATATTACGAGAAAAATCAGAACCATAACGTCCTACTTCTTCATAGAATGTTTGCGGTGGCTGCTTCATTTCTGTAATGATGGATTGCTTATATTGCTCAAACTCACTAGCAGGCAATTTTTTCAGCTTATCCAAAGCCGCCGTATAGAAATCCTGATAGCGAGTATTGAGATAATTTGGAGTTTTGGCATTACTTTGTAGTAAGAAACCAATTCCCCATTGATCGCCCAGCCCAACCTTAAAGGCAAATACCGCATAACCTAATTGCTCATTGGTTCGCAGTTGATCGTAGAACCAGGGTTGAACAATTTTCGATAAAATACCCGATAAAACAGCGCCATCGATACGATCATAGCCAGTAGGAATAAATAGCTCAGCTAACGCATTATCACTGCTATTACCTTGTTTATGGAAATTTGCCAAATACGTTTTATCTACAACAACGATATCACCACGCCACCAATTTTTACCTTTGCTCTTCAATAACTTACTCGCGTCCAAAATAGTTTGAATACTTTGTTGCTGAGTTAGATTTCCTACCACTAACGCCTGTAAGGCAGCCCCCTCAACGACGGAATCACGGTAGTCCGTAATATCCTTAAGCGTGATAGTCTCTAAAGCGGCTAACCGTTGTTCTTGTTCAAAATAAGGAACACTATTGAGACGCTGCAGTGGTTGCATAGCGAGTTCATACGCTTTCGCATTGTTTGCTACTTCGATTTGTTCTTTGTACCAAGATTTTGCTTGGGCTAACTCTCTTTCTGTTGGCTCAAAACTTAAATATTGCTTGGTCATGGACAAAAACAGCTCAGATAAATGCTGGGTATAACCACTAGCATTGAGCTGTAAACCAACCCCTTGAGAAACTGAAACAGACATTCCAGCTACAGAAGCCTGATACTGTAATTCATCCATTTTTAACGATGAAATATATTGCAGAAGTGAGCCAGCCACTTGAGATTTAGCCGTTTTATCTTGCTCGTTGTACCGGAGATCTAACGTAATACTCGCCTTAGGTTCATCAGCAAAATATTGGCTCGGCATATACAGAACACGGGTATTTCCTTCCTGATAAACCATTTCAGGATGCTTGTAAGCTTTGTCTGTTTTAATCAGTGACAAGTTGTCTGGAATATATGGGTTAAGTTTAGGCAATTTAAACGTCATTTTTGACTCTAAATCAGCCCACTGCGTAAATTGCTTTTTGCTAATTTTATCAACCTGATAGGGTGCATCGACAAAATAAGCTTTTTTATTACTTGGCTCATTCGGACTAATAAACCAAATACGGGCATTTTGCGCAGTTAACTCAGAAAGTCGCTGTTTTATTGCAGCAGGGTTATATTTATCCGCCACGTAATCAGAGTCCAATACATGATTAACTGGCATTGTGATCATTTGGTCAGATAGCCATTCGATATAGTTCATGTCTCTTACAATTGAACCATAACGGAATGATAAATTAAGCACTTTGGCTATTTCATCAAAATAACCTTGGTTAACACCTTGGTTTTTAATCAAATCAATATAAGCAAAAATGGCGGCAATGATTTGATCACGCTCGGCTAATCCTTTGTCAGTTAACGTGACATAAATAGAAAAGGAGCCATAGTTACGATCAGAATTTGGTGATGCTGATGCACTAATACCTTCCGCTAATCCTTGGGAGATCAGCCAGTCTGATAACGTACCAGGGCTACGGTTCCCGATTAAGTAGCTAATATATTCATCACTTTTGCTACGAAAGTCAGCCATATTATTTTTGATACTAAATTCAATTTGCAGTGCTTTTTGCGGCTGAGACGGAACGTAATGAATCACAATACCTTTTTCTTTATCCGTAACTGCTGGGATCGTGACTTCAGGTACTGAGGCATTAAAATTAGGGATACGACCAAATGTTTCATTGGCGATTTTCGCCAATTGCTCAATAGATTGATCGCCATATAGCACCCCGTTCATCAGGTTCGCAGAATAATAACGCTTGTAGAAACTCACTAACTCATCTTGAAGCTTACTATTTTTTTTATCCTTTAGCGTTTCTAGATTCCCCCCAGCAAAGCGAGAATTTGGGTGCGCGGGATTTAAGGTTTCTGAACGAATCTGCCAAATGCGCATTCCATCACGGGCACGAGCCATTGTCAGTTCTGCATTAACTGCATTACGTTCTTTATCCGCATTGATAGGGTCTAGTAATGGTTCTGCAAGGGCATCCGCGAGCCTATCAGTCGCCGCTTCTAATGCACCATTTTCGACTTCAAAATAGTAGGCTGTACGGTGAGGAGCTGTACTCGCGTTATGACTCCCGCCATGCTTTTGTAAAAATTCAGAGAAGCTGCTTGGCTCTGGGTATTTTTTAGAGCCCATTAACACCATATGTTCTAAATAGTGAGCAAGTCCTAACTGACTATCTGGATTCTCAATACTTCCAACAGGTAATGAGACCGCAGCTAACGATTTTGTGGCTTTAGGATCCGAAACCAGTAAAACCGTCATGTCGTTATTCAATTTAATAGCTTTATATTCTCGGGGATCACTCACGCTTTTATTGATAGTCTCTGGCAATACTTGCCAAAGTGGTTGCGCAGCAATGGCACTACCGACAAACAGTAGTGATAACAAGAACAGATGAGCGATATGTTTCGATAATCGTAACATTCTTGGATGCTCTCCTTTATTTTAAGTGCTCTGCCATCGGCAGTAAGAAGCGCCGAGTATTACTCAGCAGCGATTCAATCAATGAACTATTTATGCTTCTACAAGCCCGCAATACATAATCATCTTCCATTTCACCCACTTTCATTTGGCTTCCCTGAAGGCTTTGTAGTAGCGCCGATAACGCCTTTTGCTGCACATCTTCCGAAATAAAATCATATTCCTTTGTTTTTTTATCTAAACACGCTGAGAGCCAATTCCAACCACTTTGGTTTAAGAGGATCAGAGGCGTATTCATTCCTTCACAATAACCTTTGATAAAGGTATTTAAGTGCTCTTTGGCATTTTCGGTTGGTATGGCAGAAAAATGCCAAACACTGTTTTCTCGTCCTAATGCAATGCTCTCACCTTCACGAATGAATGCATTGAAAAATAAATGCTCTATCCATAATTGCACCCCATCATTAGCCGTTAGATAGGCAGGTCGATAGCGCAATATTCCTGATTCATGAATGTTTCTCAATAAACCCGTGATTTTGATTCCTTGTATTTCACATTCAATCGGGTAATCAATACGCTGATCGCCATACTCTTTAACTTTTTCAGCTAATGGAGCAATGTCATTTAGTTGCTTTTCCCAAAATATCTGACCAAATTGTTTAGCGGGTAGTTGTCCTGAGGCCTTTAAAGCATGATAAAGCGGATTTGGGTCTTCATCTTTTACCAACAAATCTAAAACTTGATCATTGATTTTATAACGTTGTAATCCACCTAATACAAACGGTTCCTCTTCTGGAAGCTCGGTCTCTTCAACCGAAAAATGGACCTTCAGACGTTGTTGGAAAAAGCCACGAATTGGGTGTCGATAAAAACGTAAAATTTGTTCTAACGATAATTCTGTAATAGGTTCCCTTTGCTTTAATACTGAAGTGAACACTTCCGTTGCT
Source organism: Providencia sp. PROV209 (assembly GCF_028479485.1). Taxonomy (NCBI): domain Bacteria; kingdom Pseudomonadati; phylum Pseudomonadota; class Gammaproteobacteria; order Enterobacterales; family Morganellaceae; genus Providencia; species Providencia sp. PROV209. The sequence continues at coordinate 62,671 of NZ_JAMPNR010000013.1, forward strand.
TTATCCTCACTTTTTGCTGCAGGTAACCACTCCTGAGCAAAACTTTGATAAAGAGAGTTTGGTACAAAATTTTCTTTCGCAAATGGTACTCGATTATGCTCAGTGACTAAGTGCTGCTTTAAGCGCTGGGCACTATCATCGATATTAAGTGATTGGTCACCTTGTAGGCAGAAGCTCTGACAGATGTACTCCAATAGTTCAGTCACCAACACCGATGGATTACATTCTTGATTATCTCGGATCGAGCGCCCGATATAACTAATGTAGAGCTGTTTAGCTGCTGAATTCAGCGCTTCTAAAAATAAATATCGGTCATCATCGCGGCGTTTTCTGTCGCCACGTTGTATTTTTTCTGCCATTAAATCAAAACCTAATGGCGGTACATTACGCGGATATGCCCCATCATTCATACCAAGCAAACAAACGACTTTGAACGGCACTGAACGCATTGGCATCAATGTACAAAAATTTATTGCTCCGGCAAGAAAACGCTGACTAATTTTTTCATCATCAAAACAAACAGATAACTCATCACGAATTAATCGTAATGGAATTGTTTCTTGATAATTGGAGGTCAGGGCATTTTCAATAATTTTATGCCATTGCTCAGTCAATAATGCCAACACCACTTCAGTTTCACTATCCACTTTGAAGCAAGTATCAATCAATTGCTGACAGACAGTTTTCCACTCCTCAAGAGTACGTTCTTGCTCCAGCAATGTTCTCCATTCTCTAAGAGTATCAACGAGTAATGCAAGTTTCCCCGCTAACTGAGCAGCTAACCCACTGCATTCATCATACGGTAATACCCCATTCCAGGGACCATTACGGCTATCCATTGCATAGCCAAGTAACATACGGCTTAAACCAAACTGCCATGTATTTTGCCCAATAACAGGCAAAGACAGTGAGCGAACATTGTCATCATCAAGTCCCCAACGAATACCAGATTCATTAACCCAACGTCTTAATAAACTCAGTTCACTTTCATCTATGTTGAAACGTGCTGAAAATGCCGACACTTCTAATAATGTTAAAACTTGTTCTGTAGAAAATCGGCTTTGAGGGAGATCTAATAACATGATAAAAGCTTGCAAGATCGGGTGAGCTTGCAACGCTTTTCTATCTGATATTGAGAATGGAATATAGTGTGATGAGTTTGTATTACCAAAGACGGCTTGAATATAAGGGGCATAACTATCAATGTCTGCAACCATCACGATCACATCTCGTGGTGTCAATGTTGCATCTTCTTCAAACAATGCCAGTAAACGATCCTGTAAAACTTCAACTTCTCGCTGAGCACTGTGGCATGAATGGAATGTCACTGATTGGTCTAATTGATTAAGCGGTCGCTTATGCTGACTACTTTCGTACTCTTCTAATGTCGCGCCTAATTGCGCGTGATTTTCAAGATCTAGAATATCTTGCTGTAAATTTTCAAGGAGATTATTTCTCCCATTCTCTACAAAAGCAGAAACTTCATTTGTGGCGTCAATTTGAGAAATAAAATACAGGTTGTCACGCCCAAGCTTACCCCATGATGCCAGTAATGGATTCGCAATATTTTGCTCGCCATCAGCATTAAATAAATTAGCGGCATGCTCCTCAATTTTAAAACGAGATATTTCATATTTATCTAAATAATGGCGCAATTTTCGTTGTTGCAATCTCGCCAAAAAGGCACTGCTTTGAATATCACCCCAATAATAGCGACATGGGTTGGTAAACATTAAGTGAATATCCGTATGTTCCGCAATAGCATTAAGCGCTTGTAGGTACACTGGTGGTAAAGAAGAAATACCACAGATAAATAAGCGAGTGGGTAAATTTTTAGCCAACTCTGGTGATTCCCGCAGCTTATCAATAAAGCTCTGGTATAGATTTGCACGGTGCCAAGGCGACTGACCAAGTTGCGCTGTATACTCGACCAAGCAGAGCCATAATCTTTTTTGCCATAATTGATTTGAGCTTAATCCTTCAATTAGTTCATTACACTGCCAGTGAGAAATCCACTCTGGTCGATAGACCAAATACTGGTCAAATAAGTCAGCAATTCGTCCTGATAATTGATGTAATTTACGCTTATCTGAGTCGTCATTAAGATAATGACGTAAAGGCTCAAATTCAGCTTCATTAATAACTGTTGGCAAAATAGTCATTAATTTCCACGTCATCGCTTGCTTGGTATAAGCACTTTCCTTAGGAATATCTGGAAGAACTCGACGGAACATATCCCAAATAAACGTCGCTGGTAATGGGTAGTTTATGTTAGCGGCTATCCCAAAACGCTTAGCAAGTTCTATTTGTAACCACTGAGACATTCCAGGGCTTTGAACTAACACAATTTCTTGCTCAAAAGGATGTGTGAGTGGATCATTCTCCATTAAGTGTGCAATTAGCTCTTTAAGAAGATCTAATTGGTTAGAATGATAAACCTGAAACATGACTCTCTCCTTTTGCGCATTGCCAGCGACTTATCGAATGCCGTTTATTGCCCGCTGACAAGGACACCTTAGATTCAGCACAGCTCCCAACATTGGCAGAATATACAATTTCTATCTGCTGTTCTCGATTCTGTAAATCATGAGCCCATGGCTCTACTTTTAATGGAATAGCGTTATGGGAAGATACTGTTTTTTCTAATGTTCCATGTAGAGACCTGACTGCCTTTGCACTTTGAGATATTTGATTAAAATTCAAAGCGATATATTGACTGTAGTTTAACAGAGCTATGAGTAAGATAGCAAAAACAACCACCGCTATCATCGACTCTACCAGCGCAAATCCTTGCTGTGAATTCTTCATTGACAAAATCCTTTAATGGCGACAGGGCAATAATCTATCCACCCATTTTCTCGTGCTTGTAGACGCCCTTCATTCCATATCGGTATTACCCAACGATATACCGTTAACGACTTGTTAGGCAGTAACTCACCGGTTCCCGATAAAATGAATTGATTGTTTTTATAATATTTAAGACAACTCACCCACCCTTGATTCTGTTCTTTTTGACATACCCAAGAACCTGATTTATCTGTCTTCAGCACCCAATGTTGAGTGAGCCCCCACGCCAAAGCAGATTCTGCTAAATTAAACGATTGATAATATTTTTCTTCTCGGCTCAGTTCATAGCTAGCCCGTGTTTGGTAGTAATGTAACGCTTTTAATAGTATGAGCCCTATACTCATTAAAACCATCACCATCACTAAAGCAATATTACCTTGCTCCGCTATCTTCCACTTCATGGCATATTCCTTAACATCACGGTAGAGCGGTAATTAAATGTTTTACTTGGCAATAAAAGGCTTTCTAAATTGATATGCGTCTCTAACATGTGCACAGCTGGCTGCCAATTAAAATTAAGCTTATTAACTTTAACAATAGAAGGATCAAATAAGGACTGCCAACGAGTTCCGTCACAGCTTGTGACGTTACGATTAGATTCAAGCTTATTATTGTTAAGCCTAAATCCAAAAAAATCTGAATGTAATGTCTTTTCTTGCCCGACAACCCAACTCCCTGATAAGTCTTGGTCATAGGCAAAAATAATGCAGGAGTTCATTTGGTGACTTAAAAACTTGGCGCTGATAGTGATTGCCTTACCTTCGCAGCGAGGCTTAGAGAGAGACTGGCTACAATGACCAATTCGGCGAAAATCCTTTTCTATATTAATCAGTACCTGTCTCACCTCCCTATCTAATTGGTATTGGAAAAACGCCTGAAATAGTTGCTTAAATAGCACGGGGATCGTATTCATTGCAGCTATACACACTAAACAGCCGACCAGCATTGCGACCAAAGACTCCAATAGTGAGAACCCTTTTTCCCTTTTATTCTCTCTAGCGCGTATTAACATTTAGGTACGCCTGCTAATGCTTGTTTGCTACAACTACGTACTCGTCCAGCAGATGAAACTATCACTGATATTTGGTCACTTTGATTACTGAGCGCTATTTGAAAAGGGCTGCTGGTTCCTTGCTTACCGTATAAATGAATCGATTGTCTAGACGCATGCTTAAGTTCAATACCATCGAATTTATCACCACTAAATTGGCTTATTTTCTGTAGTGTATCCACATTAGCGACCTTTAAATTCCAGCTCGTTAATGTGGAACTAACCGACATAATTCGATGTTGATTGAGATAAATCCCTTCCATTAAGTTACTGTAGATAAATTCTGCGGTTTGCCTCGCAGCATCAATAAGCTGTAACCGCTTCACTTGTTGTTGCCATTGATAAAATGCAGGTAACCCCACGATTGAACAAAGAAACAGTACAACTAACATTTCAATTAACGTGAATCCCTGTTCATCCTTTTTTTTCTTCAACCACTTCGTCGTTTTATTTATCAAATTCATCTGGTTTATCTTTCCCTTCTGATAGCAACCTATCTAGCCCCAGAGATAAGCATGACCGGAAATATCATAGGACAACAATCTTCATCGCCTATTTTTCGTAGCGCTTTCCAGAAAAATGTAATGGTTACATTTTCTCTCGTACTTTCTGGATACCACTTTGAATAATAAATAAAGGGGCAAAAAAATAGCTCACGAAAAAAAGAATGATGCTGGAAAGTAGTTGAACAAATGGCAAAGCAAAAAGATGAGAGGTAGAGAATTCAAGAGTAATTACATAGGCAGGCAATAAAGGCATAAGCAATGTGAAATGCCTATGCCTTCAGATCAACTAATCAATACTAATTAAACCGTAAATGGATATTTAATGGCTTCGTGACACTGATAACCTTCCAAAGTGAAGTCATCCGTTGTTACCCACGTTTCAATATCTTCTAAGGTTTTAATTTCAGGATTAATCGTTAAATTTGGAGATGGGTATGGCTCACGCGTTAATTGGACATCACGCATTAAAGGTAGCTGATTTTCATAAATATGAGCATTCACAATTTTATGGTAAGCCTTACCTGCTTTATGACCCGTAATACGCGCCATTAGCGCCAACAAGACAAAACATTGCACCTGATTAAAATTGAGTCCAAGGGGAACATCGCAGCTACGTTGGTATGAAGTTAAATGCAATGTATCGCCAAGCAGTGAAAAGGTATGGGTATGCATACATGGACGTAAGCAGCCCATTTCGAATTCGCCAGGGTTATAGAAAGTAATAATTTCCGCACGGTCATCAATGCCATTTTTCAGGTTATTAACGACTTTCTTTAATTGGTCAAGATGAGAACCATCGGGACGTTGCCATGAACGACCTTGGACACCATAAACGCGCCCCATGTCATCTTCGCCTTTGCGGTGCGGATTATCTAACCATGCTTGGTTTTCATTCGCATTGGCATTCCATGTATTACAACCAATTTCACGAAATTGTGCCGCGTTATCATAGCCACGTAAGTACCCTAATAGTTCAGCAATAGCGGCTTTATAAAAGCTTTTGCGGGTCGTAATTAGAGGAAATTGATTGTTACCTACATCATATTCGAGATCAGCATTAATAACGGTTAAACAGCGAACATTTGTGCGCTTGTTTTCAACCCATTGACCTTCATCGAGAATACGTTGGCATAATTCAAGATACTGCTTCATAGTGGCTCTCTTACTCAAAAATACAGGCGGTTTGTGCTATAAAACATCAGTAATAACACAAACCTATATTGACTTGATTTACTTACTGTCTGCGTTCTTAGCGGGCTTATGGGCAGGAATATTTTTACCATATTTATAAGCCCAAATAATCATCAATACACCGATAAGAATCATCGGAATTGAGAGTATTTGCCCCATACTGATGCCGCTAAATAGCCCTAACTGCGCATCCGGTTGTCTGAAGAATTCCACAATGATACGGAATGCACCATAGCCAATAAGGAATAAGCCCGATACGCTTCCCATTGGGCGAGGCTTACGAACAAATAAATTCAAAATCAGGAATAAAACGATGCCTTCTAAAAACATTTCATACAGCTGAGATGGGTGTCTTGGTAACACGCCATATTGCTCAAGAATAGGCAACAGGGATGGATCTTGTGCCGCAAGCTGAATATCTTCACTTCTTGAATGAGGGAATAAAAACGCCCATGGTGTATCTAATGTGACGCGTCCCCATAATTCACCATTAATAAAGTTACCGATACGCCCCATACCAAGACCAAAGGGAATTAAAGGTGCAACGAAATCAGACACTTGTAAAAAGCGTCGTTTAGTGCGATAGGCAAACAACATCATGGCACAGATAACGCCGATCAAGCCACCATGGAAGGACATTCCCCCATCCCACACTTTGAATAGGTACAATGGGTCAGCTAAGAAAACAGGTAAATTATAGAAGAAAACATAGCCTAATCGCCCACCAACAAATACACCGACAAAGCCAATATACAGGAGGTTTTCGACTTCATTTTTTGTCCAGCCGCTATTTGGCTTAGCCGCTCTACGCCCTGCTAGCCATAACGCAAAAACGAACCCCACAAGGTACATAAAACCATACCAATGTAGAGAAACTGGTCCAATCGAAAACATAACGGGATCAATTTCCGGAAATGCTAAGTAGCTGTTACTCATCGTTCCCCACTTTAAAATAATTGATTCAAAAATTATGCCGCATAATAACACGAGGTTATTGTCAGCATATAATTACATATTAATAACATAGAAGATCAAATTAGATCCCGCCACGCACAAACCCACCGAGTCCATTTTTTTCCATGAACTCACTGATTTTGTGTCGGACATTTTCACTCGTTTCTGCCGAAAGCAGTTCAGGTACTAATTCAGACATCAATAGAGGATCAAGCTGGCGAATTAAATACTTCATGCGAGGCACACTACGCCCACTCATACTTAAACTTCGATAGCCTAAAGCCATTAGCACCATCGCGCTTAATGGTTGACCCGCCATTTCACCGCACACACTGATTGGTAAACCAATACGCTGACATTCGGTATGAACCAGGGATAAAAAGCGAACCACCGCAGGGTGCAGGTTATCATAGAGTGCCGCTACATGAGTGTTATTACGGTCAACTGCAAGTAAATATTGTGTAAAGTCATTGGTACCAATAGAAATAAAATCAACACGTTGTTTTAGCTCTGGCAGCAAAAACAATAACGAAGGTACTTCCAGCATGACGCCTATTGGCGGTAAATTAATTGGTTTACCAAGCTGTTGGCTGACTTCATTTCGGGCGCGATTAATCAAGCCAATCGCTTCATCCACCTCATTAATGCTGGTGATCATCGGCAGCAAAATACGCAAATTCCCCGTATCTTGGTTCGCTCGCAACATAGCTCGTAACTGGATCAAAAATATCTCAGGTTGATCCAACATCACACGGATCCCACGCCAGCCTAAACATGGATTCTCTTCATTAATCGGCATATACGGCAGCTGTTTGTCCGCCCCAATGTCCAACGTTCTTAGCACAACCGGTTTGGTTGAAAACAGTTGCAATACTTCACGATATAACTGCTTCTGCTCATCTTCTGAGGGAAAGCCATTGTGCAGCATAAATGGCAGCTCAGTACGGTATAACCCGACTCCGTCAACACCATCATGAATTTGTTGTTCATAACGCGGACTCAGCCCAGCATTAAGGCAAATATCCACATGCTCGCCATTTTTCAGTATGGCGTCTTGGGAAAGTGTTCCTTCCGCTAATCGGCTAAGGTCATTTTCTTCTTCGATGATTTGCTGATATTCCTGAGCGATAAAATTTTCAGGTTCAATAAATACTTCACCACGATACCCATCCAAAATCAGATGACGATTGTGTAATAACGAAGGCTCAATATCCGCCCCCATAATGGCTGGGATCCCCATTGCGCGGATCAAAATCGCCGAGTGTGAATGTGTTGCACCATCGCGAACAATCACTCCTGCCAATTGCTCAAGCGGTAACTCAGCAAGAACACTGGCACTCAACTCATCCGCAACCAAAATAAAACGATCTGGCCATTGACTAGTGGGAGTCTGAGAGTCATCCAGATGAAACAATAAACGCTGCCCTAACGTCCGAAGATCCGAGCCGCGCTCTCTTAAATAAAGATCTCTCAGGCGAGAGAACTGCAAGGCATAATCTTCGATAACTGTTTTGACGGCCCACTCTGCCACTGCGCCTTGATTGATCGCCGTAAACAATCGTTTTTTCAGTTGGGGATCGCTAAGCAAGTGGTTATACAGATCAAAAATGGCAGCGCTCTCTTTGGATGAACTTGCCATAAAACGTTTGCTGATCCGGCGAAATTCCGCAGCGGCACTTTCCAGTGCAACAACCAAACGCTGGCGTTCTTCATCAATATTTAATGTGGTGGCTTGGCATATGCTATCTAAAGATGGCTGGGAAGTATCTTGCCAACCATATGCCATTGAAATTCCTTGTGAAACAGGAATGGCTTTAAAGCGATTTTGACGATATTGTCCAAAAATACCTTTGGTCTGTGCTTGAGATAAAATCACCGCTAACTGCATAGATAGCGTCACCATAAAGGACTCTTCGGTTTCGTTAAATAACCGCTTTTCTCGTTGCTGAACGACCAGCACACCCAGTAGCTGACGTCGATAAACCACAGGCACACCAAGAAATGCCTTGAGCTGCTCTTCTTTAATTTGAGGGAGATATTTGAATTGAGGGTGTTCACGAATGTCCGCGAGATTCAGCATTTCAGATTGTCGACCGACAGCGCCAACAACCCCTTCGTCAAATCCTAGACGAATAGCAATCCCGCTAGGCTTTTTCAGCCCGCGGGTTGCCATTAGGTAATAACATTGACGAGGATGATCTGCTAAATAAATCGAGCACACATCTGTGCGCATCGCTTTGCAGGTTTCATTGACCAAAACTTCAAGCGCTTGGGTCAAGCTGGTCGCCATCGCGACCTTTTCGACAATGTCACGTAAACGCGTCAACATAGGCTTATTTGACTCCGCGCCTACGATTATTAAAAACAGGTCGTTGTGGTAATTTTTGTTCCTGCAAAGGCATAACCACGGGGGCGAATTCCTTCATAACACGCCGATAAACTTCGCGTTTAAAAGAAACCACTTGCCTAACAGGATACCAATAACTGACCCACCGCCAGCCGTCAAATTCTGGCGATTTACTGCGCTGCACATTTATATCGGCGTCATTACATTGGAGTTGAAGTAAAAACCAACGTTGTTTCTGTCCAATACAAACAGGTTTTGTATCCCAACGCACCAAACGCTTAGGTAATTTGTAGCGTAACCAATTACGGGTAGATGCAAGTAACCTGACATCTTTACGCTGTAGTCCGACTTCCTCGTATAACTCACGATACATCGCTTGTTCTGGCGATTCCCCAGGGTTAATCCCACCTTGAGGAAATTGCCAAGAATGCTGACCATAACGGCGAGCCCATAAGACTTGACCTTGCCGATTACAAATTACAATTCCTACATTCGGGCGGTAGCCATCATCATCGATCACTAGACTACCTCAATAACCAAATTTGAAAGATGCCTAATTGTTTCACACATACCTAAACTGGTAAACCTATATCAATACAGTTTGCAGATATGTCTGAAGTAACTACAATAGTCTGCGTCTCAACGGGGTGCCAATTTGGGCTGAGAAATAACCCGTAGAACCTGATCCGGCTAATACCGGCGTAGGGATTTGAGCTGCCGTCTACAAATTATTGTATCGGTCCCCCCTCAAATCCTGTGTGTTTTTTATGATTTACGCAGGAATTACAATGACTAAAAATAAGCTATTTACCTCTATCATTGCATTAACCACCTTAAGTTTTGCAACGTTAGCCTCAGCCGAGAAACCAACGCTGACTGTCTATACCTATGATTCTTTTGCCGCTGAGTGGGGTCCAGGTCCACAAATTAAAAAGAATTTCGAAGCCCAATGTGATTGTGAATTGAAATTAGTTTCATTAGGTGATGGTGTTGCGCTACTCAACCGCCTGCGTATGGAAGGTGCTAAAAGCAAAGCTGACGTTATCTTAGGTTTAGATAACAACTTGCTTGATTCCGCAGAAAAAACAGGATTATTCGCCGCTGCAGATATCAAAACTGATGCCCTCAAATTACCTATCGAATGGAATAGCAAAACATTCATTCCTTACGACTATGGCTACTTCGCGTTCATCTACGATACCAATAAAATTAAGCAGCCACCGAAAAGCATGAATGAGCTGCTTGATAGCAAAAATAATTGGAAAATCATTTATCAAGATCCTCGCACCAGCACCCCTGGCTTAGGGTTAATGTTGTGGGTTGAAAAAATCTACGGTGAAAAATCTGCCGATGCATGGAAAAAAATGGCAGACAAAACGCTCACGGTCACGAAAGGCTGGAGTGAATCTTATGGATTATTCTTGAAAGGCGAAGGTGATTTTGTTCTTAGCTATACCGCCTCTCCAGGCTACCAGATTCTGAATGATAAGAAAGATAACTACGCTGCGGCTCTGTTTGATGAAGGGCATTATATGCAAGTCGAGGTAGCAGCTAGATTGAAGCACAGCCCGCAGCCTGAGCTCGCAAAGCAGTTTTTACAGTTTATGTTAACGCCAGAATTCCAAAACACATTACCCACAACTAACTGGATGTATCCGGTGATCGATATACCGCTACCTGAAGTGTATAACGTGTTGCCATTACCGAAAAAATCATTGCAATTTAGTGCTCAAGAAGTGGCTAAAGAACGTCAAGCATGGACTCGTTTATGGCAAACCGCCGTCAGTCGTTAATCAACTTAACTTTATTACCGGGGGCGCTTGCCTCCGGTTTATTGCTTGTCGTTGCATTGCTCGCATTTGGGGCTCTGTGGTTTTTCGCACCTGAAATTTCGCTCAAAGAAATCGTTGAAGATGATTACCTCTGGCATGTCATCGGTTTTACATTTTGGCAGGCACTGCTTTCCGCGATTTTTTCCATTATTCCCGCTATTTTTCTTGCAAGAGCCCTTTACCGCCGGCGGTTCTGGGGACGAACGCTCTTCCTCCGCCTATGCGCTATGACTCTCGTTTTACCCGTATTGGTGGCTGTTTTTGGTATTTTATCGGTATATGGGCAAACCGGATGGCTTGCAAAACTGTGCCAATGGCTAGGATTTGAATACCAATTCTCGCCTTATGGATTACGTGGCATTTTGTTGGCTCATATCTTTTTCAATATGCCACTCGCCACCCGAATGCTATTACAATCGCTTGAAAATATTGCTATTGAGCAACGACAAAGCGCAGCTCAACTTGGATTTAATGAGTGGCAACAATTCGCTATTTTGGAATGGCCCTATTTGCGCCGCCAGATGTTACCGACTGGCGCCTTAATTTTTATGTTGTGCTTTGCCAGTTTTGCGACAGTACTTGCTTTGGGAGGCGGTCCAGCAGCGACAACTATCGAGTTAGCGATTTATCAAGCGCTTAGCTACGACTTTGATTTAGGACGAGCCACATTGCTCGCCTTGATTCAGCTTGGCTGCTGCGTGGGCTTAATGTTAATTTGCCAGCACATTAATCATGCATTCTCAATTGGCTTTAGTCATCAAAATCAGTGGTTTGACCCTGCCGATAACCTATTTCGTCGCTTGCGCGATTTGCTTGTGATTGCTGCCGCCCTCCTCCTATTAATCCCGCCCTTATTAGCGGTTATTGTCGATGGACTAAATAGTCAACTACTGGACGTCCTCCAGCAATCAGCCTTATGGCAAGCAACATCAACATCACTGTTTATCGCACTTTTCGCAGGAGTGATATGTGTCATCCTCACGCTAATGCTGCTTTGGAGTAGCCGAGAACTACGACTGAGAAATGCGCTAAAACTTGGACAAGCGATTGAACTCAGCGGTCTCATCATTCTCGCGATGCCTGGGATTGTTCTGGCAACTGGCTTTTTCATTTTTTTCAATGAAACCATTGGTATCCCTGAGACTCCTTATCCGCTCGTGATCATGACAAATGCCTTACTTGCGATCCCTTATGCCCTAAAAGTGCTTGATAACCCTATGCGGGATTTGGCTCAACGTTATAATCCATTGTGTCAATCTTTGGAAATTACAGGCTTTAACCGATTTAAAATTATTGAGTTACGCGCGCTACGTAAACCTATCGCTCAAGCATTAGCGTTTGCTTGTGTTATTTCAATCGGGGATTTTGGCGTCGTCGCCCTGTTTGGTAATGAAGCGTTTCGCACTCTACCTTACTATCTTTATCAGCAAATAGGCGCTTATCGTACTCATGACGGTGCTGTCACCGCGATGCTATTGCTGTTACTTTGTTTTTGCCTGTTCAGCTTACTTGAGAGATTATCGGGAAAGACTCATGATTGAATTAAAAAACCTAGATTATCAATACGATAGTCTGAACATGCACTTTGATTTCATAGTTGCTTCAGGAGAAAGAGTCGCGATCATGGGACCGAGCGGCGCAGGCAAGAGTACCCTACTTAGCCTAATTAGTGGATTTCAGTATCCTCGCCACGGCACTATCACGTTAAATGGCGAAAATCATACTTTGACACCCCCTGCGAAGCGCCCTGTCTCCATGCTATTCCAAGAAAATAATCTCTTTGCCCACCTCACGGTTAGGCAAAATATTGGGCTAGGCTTACAACCTAGTTTGCGCCTTAATCAACTGCAAATGACTGAAGTTGAACAGATGGCACAACACGTCAGCTTAACTGAATGTTTGGATAGAACACCGGCGCAGTTATCGGGTGGTCAACGTCAACGTGCAGCGCTTGCTCGCTGTTTAATTCGCAACCAACCTATTTTATTGTTAGATGAGCCATTTTCTGCCTTAGATCCCGCTTTACGCAATGAAATGCTGCAATTACTCAATGACATTTGCGTTAATAAATCCATCACGTTATTGATGGTCTCTCATAGTATTGAAGACTCGCTACAAATCGCCCCTCGTAGCTTAGTGATTGCCGATGGCGCAATTGTGTATGACGGCGATACCGAAACACTGTTACAAGGCAAAACCGATGCTTCTGCATTATTAGGTATTTCTAATTATCTCGATAAATAATACTGTATAAATCCCCACTATTCGCGTATATTAATTGCAGATTATTTACGCGAGTTTCCTTTATGCCTCCATCCAATGCCCCCGCTGAAAAAGGCTTTATTCTTAGCCGCCATTGGCGAGATACCCGCTACGGTATCGAGGTCAGCTATTGGCTACTTACCGATAATCAACCGCAAAAAGTCATTGTTCCTTATCAACAAGCCGTCGGTTTTTTACCCGAATCTAAACTGCCCCTTGTACGCCATTTATTTGAAGGGCAAGCTGATATTAGCTATCGCCCCGTTGAGCTTCGGGATTTTAAACGCGAAAAAGTGTATGCCATTTACTGTCAGCAATATCGCCAGTTACAAAATTTGGGCAAAAATTGCCAAGCGCTAGGTGTCGAGTTATTAGAAACTGACATTCGCCCTTGTGAGCGTTATTTAATGGAGCGCTTTATTACCGCTCCCGTGTGGTTTTCTCGAAATCATCAAGGAAAATATCAACTTAAACCTTGTGACGGTTATCGACCAACATTACGCGCTGTCTCCCTTGATATTGAAACTAGCCAGCATGGGGAACTTTACTCAATTGGGTTAGCTGGCTGTGGTGATAATGTCGTGTTTATGCTGGGGCCTGAACAAGGTCCAGCCCTCAACAATGAACATCGGCTAGTGTACGCAAACAGTCGCCCTCAGTTACTCGAACAATTAAACGACTGGATTCAGCAATATGATCCTGACGCCATTATCGGTTGGAATTTAATTCAATTTGATTTGCAAGTGTTACAAAAACACGCAGAGCGTTATGGCATTCCACTTTTATTAGGTCGGCAAGGGAAAAAGCTTGAATGGCGAGAACACGGTTTTAAGCAAGGGGTGTTCTTTGCCTCCGCTGAAGGTCGCTTAATTATTGATGGTATTGATGCGTTAAAATCGGCAACATGGAGTTTCAGTTCATTCAGTTTGGAATCCGTTGCCCAGCAATTGCTTGGTGAAGGAAAGGCAATTGATACTCCCTATGATCGGATGGATGAAATTAACCGCCGCTTTGCTCACGATAAACCCGCCCTCGCCCATTACAATATTCAAGACTGTATTTTGGTGCATCGCATCTTTGAAAAAACCGATTTAATGGCATTCTTGCAAGAACGCTCTACAGTCACAGGGCTCGCCGCCGATCGCATGGGAGGCTCAGTCGCCGCCTTTTCCCATTTATATATTCCTCGGCTACACCGCTTAGGGTTTGTTGCCCCTACGCTCTCTGAGCAAAAATTTCAGCTCAATCCCGGCGGATTTGTCATGGACTCCCAACCTGGTTTGTATGACTCTGTTTTGGTGCTTGATTATAAAAGCCTATATCCCTCAATTATTCGCACCTTTTTGATTGACCCTGCAGGCATGATTGAAGGGCTGGCTCATCCTGAACCTGAGCATTCTGTTGAAGGATTTCGTGGGGCATGGTTTTCCCGCACTACGCACTGTTTACCTGATATTGTCAGCCATATTTGGCAAGGTCGAGATAAAGCTAAACAACAAAAAAATGCCCCTCTATCCCAAGCACTCAAAATCATTATGAATGCATTTGCAGGGGTTTTAGGTGCCGATGGATGTCGCTTTTTTGATCCTAGATTAACCGCTTCAATTACGATGCGTGGTCATGAAATCATGCGCATTACGAAGCAATTAATTGAATCTCAAGGCTATCAGGTAATCTATGGGGATACAGATTCCACCTTTGTTTGGCTAAGGGATCCTCACACAGATGAACAAGCGCAAAAAGTCGGTTATCAATTGCGAGATCATGTTAATAATTGGTGGAAACAACATCTTAAAGAAGAGTGGCAACTCGATGGTGTTCTCGAACTTGAATATGAAACCCACTATCGACGCTTTTTGATGCCAACGATCCGCGGAACTGACCAAGGCAGTAAAAAACGCTATGCAGGTTTAAGCCAAGATACCATGGTTTTTAAAGGGTTAGAGACTATCCGCTCTGATTGGACGCCTCTCGCTCAAAATTTCCAAAAAGAGTTGTATACCCGTATTTTTTATCGTCAGCCTTATCGAGAGTTTATTAACGATTATATTCGTGCCATTCGTTCTGGAGAATATGACAATCGCTTGATTTATCGTAAACGCCTGCGTCGTAAATTGTCCGATTATCAGCGTAATGTTCCCCCTCACGTAAGAGCTGCACGACAGGCGGATGAATACAATTTAAAATTACAGCGCCCTTTGCAGTATCAAAATGGGGGTTGGATCAGCTACATTATTACCCAAGCGGGTCCTGAACCGCTTGAAACTGTGACGGCTAAACCCGATTATGAGCACTATATTCTCAAACAAATCAAGCCTATCGCCGATGGGATTCTCCCTTTTCTGCAAGATGATTTCGATACCATTTTGACAGGGCACATTAATCTTTTGTTTTAAAGCCTAACGAGCAGCGAGAATTGTACAATTCTTATTACAATTGCCGCATTTTTAACAGGTGACGATAAGCGAATGTTGAATTAATATAACGCCCCTTTGATATCTCGACCTGTTATACGCACAGCTTGGCGAGAAAATCGGCTATACTCATCATAATTCGAGCAACGCGACTCGAAAGAGAAAATAGCTATAATTGCCAAACGGCAAAACGATTAAAAAATTTCGCATCACCCTTGGTATATAACCGTTATATCAACACTGGGCAAAGACACCGATTAGTTGTCTTAAACATCTAAAAATAAACAATCAAAATTATGGAATTAAATTAAACCTATGCCATTTACTCTTGGTCAACGCTGGATCAGCGACACAGAAAGCGAACTTGGGTTAGGCGCCGTCGTGGCTATTGATGCCCGTATGGTGACGTTGCTTTTCCCTGCAACAGGGGAAAACAGACTGTATTCACGAAGTGATGCGCCCATCACCCGAGTGATGTTCAACGAAGGTGATACCATCACCAGTCACGAAGGTTGGCAGCTACAAGTTGAAAGTATTCAAGAAGATAAAGGGTTACTGACCTATACCGGAACGCGCTTAGACACCCAAGAAGCGGATGTCAGTTTGCGAGAGGTTTTCCTCGATAGCAAATTGACGTTTAATAAGCCACAAGACAGGCTGTTCGCGGGTCAAATCGATCGTATGGATCGCTTCGCTCTGCGTTTTCGCGCACGTAAATTCCAAAGCGAACAAGTTAAACACCAAGCCACTGGCTTACGTGGTATCCGCGCAAGTTTAATCCCTCATCAGCTGCATATTGCTAACGAAGTAGGTAAACGTCATCATCCGCGCGTTTTACTGGCAGACGAAGTGGGCTTAGGAAAAACAATCGAAGCGGGTATGATTATCCATCAACAATTGATGGCGGGTCGTGCTGAGCGCGTCTTAGTGATTGTACCGGATAGCTTGCAGCACCAATGGCTAGTCGAAATGCTGCGCCGCTTTAATTTACGCTTTTCCCTATTTGATGATAGCCGCTACAGTGAAGCGCAACATGATAGCGATAATCCATTTGAAACTGAGCAGTTAGTGCTGTGTTCTTTGGATTTTGTTCGCCGTAATAAACAGCGCTTTGACCAACTCGTTGACGCAGGCTGGGATATGATGGTGGTTGATGAAGCTCATCACCTGCAATGGAGCGAAACCGCCCCAAGCCGTGAATATCAAGTCATTGAAACGTTAGCGGAACATGTTCCGTCTGTGTTGCTATTAACCGCAACCCCTGAGCAGCTTGGTCAAGAGAGTCACTTTGCGCGTTTGCGCCTCCTCGATCCTAGCCGTTTCCACGACTACCAAGAGTTTTTAGCTGAGCAAGAAAACTATCGCCCTGTCGCAGATGCGGTTTCACTGCTGCTGTCTGGCGATAAATTAACGAACGATCAGCAAAATATACTGAACGAACTCATTAAAGAACAAGATATTGAGCCGTTACTGAAAGCTGCGAATCTTGAAGGTGATGACAGCCAAGCCGCTCGCCAAGAACTGATCCACATGCTGATGGACAGACACGGTACTAGCCGCCTGTTATTTAGAAACACTCGTAATGGTGTCAAAGGCTTCCCACGCCGTGAATTGCATTCTTTAAAAATGCCACTGCCAACTCAATACCAAACGGCAATCAAAGTCGCTGGCATTATGGGCACGAAAAAGGATGTGGAAACTCGCGCAAAAGAGATGCTGTATCCTGAACAAATCTACCAAGAATTTGAAGGCGAAAACGCCACTTGGTGGAACTTTGACCCACGTGTTGAATGGCTGATGGGCTTCTTAACCGCGAATCGCCACGAAAAAGTACTGGTTATCTGTGCTAAAGCTGCCACCGCATTGCAACTTGAGCAAGTTCTGCGTGAACGTGAAGGGATACGCGCCGCGGTATTCCACGAAGGTTTATCGCTGTTAGAGCGTGACCGTGCTGCTGCCTACTTTGCTTCACAAGAAGAGGGTGCACAGGTTTTACTGTGTTCAGAAATTGGCTCCGAAGGCCGTAACTTCCAATTTGCTAACCAATTAGTGATGTTTGATCTGCCATTCAACCCTGACCTGCTTGAGCAGCGTATTGGGCGTTTGGATCGTATTGGTCAAAGCCGCGATATCGTCATCAACGTGCCGTACTTAGAAAATACTGCGCAATCTGTGTTGATCCGCTGGTACCACGAAGGGTTAGATGCATTCGAGCATACTTGCCCAACGGGTCGTACTATTTACGACAAATACTATCAGCAACTGCTGCAATTTATGGCAGAGCCAACTATCACTGACGGGTTTGATGAATTTATCAAAAACTGCCGTGAAGAACACGATGCACTGAAAGCCCAGTTAGAGCAAGGTCGCGACCGATTGCTGGAAATGCACTCAAATGGTGGTGATGCGGGTAATCAACTAGCCGAAGAAATTGGCGAAGGAGATAACGAAACTGAGTTAGTCAACTTTGCGTTGAACTTGTTTGATATCGTAGGCATCAATCAAGAAGATAAGAGCGATAACTTAATTATCCTCACGCCATCAGATCATATGTTAGTCCCTGATTTCCCAGGATTACCACAAGATGGTTGCACCATCACCTTTGATCGTGAGCAGGCTCTTTCGCGCGAAGATACACAGTTTATTAGTTGGGAGCACCCAATTATTCGTAACGGTTTGGACTTAGTGTTATCGGGTGATACCGGTAGCTGTGCCGTGTCTGTTTTGAAAAATAAAGCATTGCCAGTCGGTACATTACTGACCGAATTGATTTATGTGGTTGAAGCTCAAGCCCCTAAACAACTGCAAATCAGTCGTTTTCTACCCGCAACGCCAGTACGTTTATTAATTGATTTAAAAGGTAATAACCTCTCTTCACAAGTGGAATTCGAGAGCTTTAACCGCCAATTAAATGCAATTAACCGTCATATGGCGAGCAAGTTAGTCAATGCGGTACAAAACGAAGTGCATTCAGTGCTACGACTCTCTGAACCAATGATTGAGAAAGAAGCTAAATCTATTATTGAGAATGCGAAAGAAGCGGCCGATAAAGCTCTAACTCTTGAGCTGTCACGTTTAGAAGCACTGAAAGCGGTTAACCCGAATATCCGTGATGAAGAACTCGACATTATCGAAGAAGAGCGTCGCCAATTGATAACCAATATCGACCAAGCATCATGGCGCCTCGATGCTATTCGCCTCGTGGTTGTCACGCATCAGTAGAGAATGTAGCTCGGCACTAGCGGTGCTGGCTGATAGCAGCCAACACCGCTACAGCGTGAAGAATGAAGGATAAAAAATGTTACCCTATAATCCGCCAACAGACCCTTGGCTATATGTCCTTTACCAAGATGAACATATCATCGTAGTAAACAAGCCTAGCGGTCTGCTTTCAGTGCCAGGGAAAGCCCCTGAGCACCATGACAGCATTATGAGCCGTATTCAGCGAGATCACCCTGCTGCTGAATCTGTTCACCGTTTGGATATGGCAACCAGCGGAGTAATGGTGGTTGCGCTGCACAAAGCCGCTGAGCGGGAACTCAAACGCCAATTTCGAGAGCGTGAGCCCAAAAAACACTATGTTGCGCGCGTATGGGGTCATTTAGAAAAGCCCGAAGGTTTGGTGGATTTACCACTAATTTGTGATTGGCCGAATCGCCCTAAGCAGAAAGTCTGTTTTGAAACGGGTAAATCGGCACAAACCGAATACCTTGTTCTGGAATATGAAGAGCAAGCCACACGAGTTAAACTTTCCCCCATTACTGGGCGCTCGCATCAATTACGTGTGCACATGTTGGCACTGGGGCATCCAATCCTTGGGGATAGATTCTATGCTCATGAAGAAGCATTAGCATTGGCGCCACGTTTGCAATTACATGCTCAGGAGCTCTATATCACACATCCAGAGTATGGTACGCCAATGCATTTTACTTGCCAGCCAGACTTCTAACTGTCGCGTCGAATTTCCCTAATCACGCAGACTACCGCAAGGTCATGCCGATTGAATAAATCCCTAGGCACGTAGATAACTGCGTAACTAGGGAATCCTGCGAAGCCAATAACACCGAAGTACAAAATATAGTGGGGAAATTATTTGAAGCCTCGTTCTTTTTTGACTAGATCATAAGCGGCTTGAATTGACTGCGCTTTTTGCTTAGCTATCTCCATCATTTCCGGCGGTAACCCTTTTGCTACCAGCTTATCCGGATGGTGTTCACTCATCAGCTTACGATATGCGCGCTTAATTTTTGTCGGCTCATCATTCACAGCGACACCAAGCACCTTGCAAGCATCTTCCAGCGTCGGTCCATTATTTTGCTGATAGTATCCCCCAGACTGCTGTTGAGAGTAACCATGACCAAACTGACGACCGCTTTGAATCATACTCAAGAACTGTTCGAACTGAACTTGGGAAATGCCGAGCTCTTCTGCAATGATTAACAGCACTTTCTTTTCATTCGGATGCAATGAGCCATCGGCAAAAGCAGCTTGCAGTTGAATTTCCAGAAACATCTGAATTAGGTCATGCCGACCATAACATGCCATACGCAATTGCTTTAAAACATCACGTAGTGGAAACTCTGGCGATTTCCCTTCTCTAAAGGCTTGCTGAGCCGCTTTACGCGTTTCCCCATGCAGTTGCATTCTATCCATCAAATTCGACGCTAACTGAATGTCTGTCTCAGTAACACGCCCTTTCGACTTGGTTAAATGCCCTAGTATTTGGAAGGTACTCGCGAAGAAAATAATTTGTCTATCGCGCTTATTGATGGAGCTGGCGAACTTACGTTGAGCCGAGGCTTTATCAAAACCGTGTCCAATGAGTAAGCCTGCTAGTGCTCCCCAAAACCCTAAACCGGAGACAATAGCGAGTATCACCCCAATAATTTTACCCCAATAGTGCATATATCCCTCAATTCTTCAATGCTCAGAATGCAATTTTGCATTATCATACTATCCATTCTGCTTTTGTGCATAACGATAAAGAGCCTAACAAGTTGCTAACAACGAACGCCACAGTTTTGATATTATGCTGGCGAAAACGGATTGGCTAAGATAGTCTTTGAGCGTTTGCCGACTGTGCCCATTTGACGGACTCCTTATTTAATGATGAAAAAAAGTTATCCCACAATAATCGCCACCATGGTATGGGCGGCTATTTATAGCCAGCAAGCACATGCTGATCTTGCAGCACAATGTATGCTTGGGGTGCCTGTTTATGACAAACCGCTGGTCACTGGCGACTCCAATAGTTTACCGATTGAAATTCAAGCTAACGATGTCACTGGGGAATACCCTAATTTTGTCGAATATACAGGCAATGTTGATATTCAACAGGGTAACCAAACTCTCACCGCAGATAAGGTCAAACTGACGCAAACCCAAAAAAACGGTGAAGAACCTGTTCGTGAAGTGACGGCAACGGGTAACGTTCATTATGATGACCCTCAGATTATCCTGAAGGGACCTTCCGCATGGTCGAATTTAGATAACAAAAATACTGATGTTGATGACGGTAACTACATGATGGTAGGTCGTCAGGGTCGCGGTGAAGCGAAAAAAATGAAAATGCGAGGTGAAAACCGCTATTCCATTATGGAAAACGGAACCTTCACCAGCTGTTTACCGGGAAGTAATACCTGGAGCGTTGCAGGCTCTGAAGTCATTATTGACCGTGAAGAAGAAGTGGCTGAGATTTGGCATGCACGCTTCCGTATTGCGGATGTCCCTGTATTTTATAGTCCATATATGCAGCTACCAATTGGTAGTAAACGTCGTTCTGGTTTCTTGATCCCGATGGGAAGCTATTCAAATAATGACGGGCTGGAATTCACACTCCCGTATTATTGGAACATTGCCCCGAATTACGACGCTACTATCACACCACAGTTTATGACTCACCGTGGCGTTAAATTAAATAACGAATTCCGTTATTTAATTACACCTGGTACAGGCACCATGGCTTTCGATTTTATCAACCATGACCGTGCTTATATAAAAGATAAAGAGAATGGTAAACGAGATGCACGTGACAGCGATGACCGTTGGTTATTCTACTGGCGTCATTCAGGCACCTTTGCTCAACACTGGAACTTTGGTGCAGATTATACCAAGGTAAGTGACCGCCAATACTTTACTGATTTTAGCTCTCAGTACGGTAGTACCACCGATGGTTATGCCACGCAAAAATTTAATGTCGGCTATTCAGATACGAACTGGAACATGAATGTTATCCATAAACAGTTCCAAGTCTTCGTTGATAATCCAAACCGCCGCGCGTATAAAGCAGAGCCGCAAATCGATTTTAACTATTATCAAAATAACGTCGGTATGTTGGATTTCCATACCTATGCACAAGCTGCCCGCTTTACCAGTGTAGGTGAAAATAACCCAGATGCGACGCGTTTGCATATCGAGCCAGAAGTCAGCATGCCGCTGTCCAATGGCTGGGCGCAAATGAACAATAGTGTCAAACTGTTCGCAACACACTATGACCAAGACATTCCTAAAGCTCAAGAAAACAGTGGGTTAGATAAAAATGTCACCCGTGTACTACCGTTATTAAAGAGTGATGCGAAAGTCGTTTTTGAACGTGACCTATATCAAGGCAGTGATTTCGTTCAAACTTTAGAACCGCGCGTCCAGTACTTGTATATCCCGTATAAAGATCAGGACAATATCAATAACTACGATTCATCATTGCTACAATCTGATTACTCAGGTTTATTCCGTGACCGTATCTACAGTGGTTTAGACCGTATCGCCTCTGCAAACCAGTTCACCACCGGTGTAACCACTCGTATTTATGATGAAAACTTAGCCGAGCGATTTAATTTCTCCGTCGGGCAAATTTACTATTTAGAACGCCCTCGCGCAGGTAATTCAACAAGAAAAATAGATGATAAGAGTGACACTGGTTCATTACTGTGGGCAACCGATGCCATGTGGCATATTGATGAAAACTGGGGCATCCGTGGAAACTTACAATATGACCGCCGTCTCGGTAATATCACCATGGGGAATGCGGTTACTGAATATCGTTTAGACTCAGATCGTTTGATTCAACTTAACTACCGTTTTGTCGACCGAGACTATATTCAAGCAACCTATCAAAAAGATAATGAGCAGGTGTATAAGCTCCCTGAATACCAACAAGGTATTTCACAAGTTGGTACCGTGGTTAGCTGGCCGTTAAGTGACAACTGGGGCTTTGTGGGCTCTTACTATTATGATACCAAGCAGCAACAATCAGCGAGCCAGCTCGTCGGATTACAATACAATGCGTGCTGTTGGGCAGTCAATTTAGGGTATGAACGTAAGATTGTCGGTTGGCAGAAAGAGAAGTTTAACAGCGAATATGACAACAAATGGTCAATTAATGTGGAACTTAGAGGCCTAAATAACAATCATAGTTTAGGTAGTCAGGAGATGTTGAAACAAGGTATTATTCCTTATCAACGTGCTTTCTGATAATAAACAACATAACGATCACGATTAGCCCGCATATGCGGATTAAAAGTCAATTTTATAGGACCATTATGAAGAATTGGAGAACGCTTATTCTAGGACTGATGTTCGCAAGCTCTGCTAGTTTAGCTGCGCCACAGCAAATGGATAAAGTGGCTGCGGTTGTCAACAACGGAGTTGTACTGGAAAGCGACGTCCAGAATATGATCAACACAGTGAAACTGAATGCGCGTAACGCAAATCAACAAGTTCCTGATGATCAAACCTTGCGCCAGCAAATCATTGACCGTTTGGTTATGGATAACATCATGTTGCAGATGGCCAACCAAATGCAGATTAATATCCCTGAAGAAGCAGTTAATGCCACTATCGCGGATATTGCTCGCCAAAACAATTTAACCTTACCTCAGATGGAAAAACGCCTGACGGCAGATGGCATTAACATTGCCAAATACCGTAGCGAAATCCGTAAAGAAATGCTATTAGCGGAAGTGCGTAACAATGAAGTTCGCCGCCGTATTACTATTTTACCTCAAGAAGTCGATGCATTAGCGGACCAAATGGATTCTCAAATGAACGCGCAAAAAGGCGTGAATTTAAGCCATATCCTGATCCCACTGCCAGAAAACCCAACGCCAGAACAGCTGGCGAAAGCTGAATCTTTAGTCGATAAAATCTTAAGCGACCTGAAAAAAGGCTCTGATTTCGGTAAATTAGCGATTGCTTACTCTGCTGACCCTCAAGCACTGAAAGGTGGAAACATGGGTTGGTCACGTCTGCAAGAACTGCCTGTCGTATTTTCTGATGAACTAAAAAATGCGAAGAAAGGCGACATCGTCGGTCCAATCCGCTCTGGTGTTGGCTTCCATATTTTACGTGTAAATGAAGTTAGTGGTGATACTCACCAGCCAATTTCCGTCACTGAAGTTAAAGCGCGTCATATCTTACTGAAATCATCACCAATTATGGATGATGCCACAGCAAGACAAAAACTGACTCAGCTGGCTCAAGAGATCCGTAACGGTAGAATTTCATTTGAAGAAGCCGCTAAAGAGAACTCTGAAGACCCAGGTAGCGCATTAAAAGGCGGTGAGTTAGGCTGGAACATGCCAGATGTTTACGACCCAGCATTCCGTGATGCGTTAATGAAACTGAAAAAAGGCGAAATCAGCCAACCTGTTCCTTCAAGTTTCGGCTGGCACTTAATTCAATTAGAAGATACTCGTAGTGTCGATAAAACTGATGCGGCGAAGAAAGATCAAGCGTACCGTTTACTGTTCAACCGTAAGTTTAACGAAGAAGCGCAGACTTGGATGCAAGAACAGCGCGCAGCAGCTTATGTGAATATCGTCGATGGTCGCCAAAGCCAATCTAATGATGAACAAGCAAAATAAGCCCATTATCATCACCCCCGGCGAACCAGCCGGGGTAGGTCCGGATCTCCTGATTCAGCTGGCTCAACAAGCATGGCCAGTTGAATTAGTCGCTTGTGCCGATCCGGATTTACTTCTTCAACGTGCTAAGATGCTCAACTTGCCATTAACTCTGCACGAATATCATGCAGATCAGCCGCAATCGTCCATGGCAAGTCACCTTTCCATTGTTCCTGTTTCGTTGAACGTGCCTGCTGAGCCTGGAAAGCTGAATGTTCGTAATGGCGAATACGTCACTGAAACCTTAGCCCGTGCCTGTGATGGTTGTTTGAATGGCGAATTTTCTGCCATTGTGACGGGACCGGTTCACAAAGGCATTATTAATGATGCAGGCATTCCATTCAGCGGTCATACTGAGTTTTTTGCTGATAGAAGCCACTGTGACCGCGTTGTGATGATGCTCGCAACTCAAGAGCTACGTGTTGCCTTAGCCACCACGCACCTCCCGTTAAAAGATGTGTCCGATGCGATAACTCAGCAAAGCTTGCATGAAGTCATCACCATTTTGCATCATGATCTGCAAACTAAGTTTGGCATTGAAAACCCGCATATTTATGTTTGTGGACTTAACCCGCATGCAGGAGAAGGCGGACATATGGGAACGGAAGAGATTGATACCCTCATTCCAGCCCTAGAAACACTGCGTAAACAAGGTATGACCTTAATGGGTCCGTTACCCGCAGACACCTTATTCCAACCGAAGTATTTAGAGGATGCAGACGCTGTATTGGCGATGTATCACGATCAGGGACTACCTGTGTTAAAATACCAAGGTTTCGGCAGAGCGGTAAATATTACCCTTGGTCTGCCATTTATCCGTACTTCCGTCGATCACGGCACAGCGCTTGAATTAGCAGGTACGGGTCAAGCCGATGCGGGCAGTTTTATCACCGCATTGAAATTAGCTATCCAAATGACACAAAAGAATTCATGAATAATCGAGTCCATCAGGGGCACCTTGCCCGCAAACGTTTCGGGCAGAACTTTTTAACTGACCAATTTATTATCGACAGTATTGTGGATGCTATGCACCCGCAACCAGGACAAGCCATTGTAGAAATTGGTCCCGGTCTTGGTGCATTAACTGAGCCTGTTGGTAGCCGCATGGATAAAATGACGGTAGTTGAGCTTGACCGCGATCTCGCCGCTCGCCTGCACGTCCATCCTCAATTAAAAGATAAACTGACCATCATCCAACAAGATGCGATGACTGTAGACTTCGGTGAACTGGCAAAACAAGCTGGACAGCCAATACGTGTCTTTGGTAATTTGCCTTATAACATCTCAACCCCGTTGATGTTCCATCTGTTTACATTCACCAACCAAATTTCCGACATGAACTTCATGTTACAGAAGGAAGTGGTTAACCGGTTAGTCGCAGGTCCGGGGAGCAAAGCTTATGGTCGTTTAAGTGTTATGGCACAATATTACTGCAATGTTGTTCCTGTGCTCGAAGTTCCACCAACCGCTTTTGCCCCGCCACCAAAAGTGGATTCAGCAGTAGTAAGATTGATCCCTCACAAGGAAAATCCATACCCTGTGAAGGATATTAAAGTATTAAGCCGTATTACGACTCAAGCATTTAACCAACGTCGTAAAACTGTCCGCAATAGTCTTGGGGATTTATTCAGTGTTGAGCAGTTAACCGAGTTGGGTATCGACCCAGGTACACGCGCTGAAAATATCTCTGTTGAGCACTATTGTAAGATGGCAAACTATCTGTGTAATTTATCGGAATAGAGAATCTGAGGAGGCACAATGCTGAATGATCCTAATGTGAGCATCCAAGTTCAAAGTGTCTACATAGAAAGCCAATCCCAACCTGAGATCGCCCGTTTCGTCTTTGCGTATACCATTTGTATCCGTAATGTAGGGCGAGTCCCGATACAGTTAATGAGCCGGTATTGGCTCATTACCAATAGTGATGGCCGTAAAACTGAAGTGCAAGGTGAAGGCGTGGTTGGCGAACAACCCGTGATTTTACCGGGCAAGGAATATCGCTATACCAGCGGTGCAATATTAGAAACACCAATGGGTACGATGGAAGGCTATTACGTCATGCTGAGCGACCAAGGAAATCACTTCCATGTTGATATTCCTGCATTTCGTCTCGCCATCCCAACACTGATTAATTGATTATGTCCACATATATTGTAGGTGATATACACGGTTGTTATCGTGAGCTGCGGGAACTTCTTGATAGCGTGAGTTTCGATCCACAGCAAGATACATTATGGCTAACAGGTGATCTTGTCGCCCGCGGTCCCGATTCACTGCAAGTATTGCGCTACGTGAAAAGCTTAGGGTCATCTGCACGATTAGTACTTGGCAATCATGACCTACACTTAATTGGTATTTATTGCAAAATTAGCCGTAATAAACCCAAAGACCATCTTGATGAGCTACTGAATGCGCCTGATATTGATGAATTAATCAATTGGTTACGCCGCCAGCCACTGTTGCAAGTCGACGAAGACCAAAAAATGGTCATGACCCACGCAGGGATAACCCCTCAGTGGGATCTCGAAACAGCCAAAATGTGTGCTCGAGAAGTGGAAGCCGTTTTATCTAGCGATGCCTACCCACTTTTTATTGACTCGATGTATGGTGATATGCCAAACAATTGGTCTGAGAGCTTAATGGGGCTCGCACGTTTACGCTACAGTACGAATGCCCTTACCCGTCTGCGCTATTGTTTTCCTAATGGTCAGCTGGATATGGACTGCAAAGAAAGCCCAGCTAAAGCCCCTGCGCCTTTAAAACCGTGGTTTTCTCTACCAAGTCAATTCCCTGAAGATTACTCAATTTTCTTTGGTCATTGGGCATCACTGGAAGGTAAATTTACACCAGAGCATGTGTATGCAATGGATACGGGTTGTTGCTGGGGAGGAGATTTAACGCTGCTTCACTGGGAAACTAAAACATTCCATAGACAAAAATCTCACCAAAAACGTCGTAAAGAGTAAGTGTTTTCTCAGATACCAAAATGATAGATAGTAAAATGGCACCTAACAGTGCCATTTTTATTGACTAGACCAACAACGATTAGACGCGACGAGTCAGAACTTCAATGCAGAAACCGTGGCTATTCGCTTCGTCTGCTTCGTGATACTCAGTGAAAATAGAATCCCATTCATCGGGTTCATAGGCAGGGAAATGTGTATCTCCAATCACTTCCGCATCTACATGGGTCAAATACAGTTTATTGGCGAGTGGTAGAAACTGCTGGTAAACCTTGCCACCACCAATCACCATAATTTCATCGGCACCTTCAACTGCTTTCGCAGCTTCTAATGCTTCTTCAATGGATTTAACCCAGATAACACCGGTTTCAGTCCCTGCTTGACTACTTAAAACAATATTAACACGCTGTGGTAAAGGGCGGCCTAACGCTTCATAAGTCACGCGTCCCATAATCACAGGTTTATTCAATGTTTGACGTTTAAACCACGCCAAATCACCAGGTAAATTCCAAGGCATCGCATTTTCCATGCCGATAACCTGATCGAACGCCATTGCTGCGATTAAGCTAATATTCATCTAACCACCTTAGAAACGAAATATAAAAATTGTGCACACTATACGGAAACAGACATACTACGTCGACTAAATTTAATCTTCCTTAAATACGACGCAATCCCTTATACTCGAACGAATCAAGTCAATGCACTAAACGATGTTTACAACGCTTTTAGTCCCTTATTACTCAGTTTAGTTCAACCTAAAATAAAGAGATTACATTATGTATCAGACCAGTATCATGGTCGCGACGATTGCCGCCCTTGGCATGGTTTCACCCGGTCCAGATTTCTTTTTAATTATCAAAAACGCAGCACGCTACCAACGTTCTGCCGCTATGATGACCGCCTTCGGTATTATCGTCGCCATTGCACTTCACATGTCCTATTGCGTGGCAGGTCTTGCCGTGTTGATTACCACCACGCCATGGCTATTTAATATTCTCAAGTATGCTGGTGCTGCCTATTTAATCTGGATTGGACTAAAAAGCCTCATGCCACAAAAAGTCCAACGCATTGATTTGACTACCAATCAACATGAGCATGTGACGTTTAAAAAGGCTTTTATGCAAGGCTTCTTATGTAATGTATTGAATCCTAAAGCCACTTTATTCTTCTTAGCCATTTTTACGCAAGTGCTCAGTGTCGATTCTACATTCTCAGAAAAGCTGTGGTTCGCCTTTATTATTTGGGGTCTTGCAGTGATTTATTGGCCGATTTTAGTTTTATTGATTCAAAGCACCCCGGTCAGAAAAGGGTTAGCTAAAGTCCAAAAATATGTGGATAAAGTACTCGGAGTGGTACTTGTCGCCTTTGGCGTGCGTGTTGCGTTAAGTTAATGCTGAAAATGATAAAGCCCCAAATAATGGGGCATTATCTTTTATTAGTTAGCACTATCTTCTGGTGTAATGACCAATTGCCCTGCGGAGCCTAAATCCGCTTTCTCTAAATTTTGGCTATAAAACAAGAATGGGAAGTGGTTATATGATGGTTGCATCATTTGAACAAGTAGCTCACAACGCCCATCAATCCAAACTGTGTCTTTCCAACCAAAATTATCGGGTTGAGCGGGCTGACCGTTACAATTAATAACTTTGAATCGAACACCTTCAATGTGGAATGCCTGTGGCTGTTGGCTGCTCACATTCCAACGCTCCCAGCTACCTTGGCGAGAGGTGATATCCACACGAGTGGTATCTAATTTTGCACCGTTGATCCCCACAGGATCATTCAATTGAATCTCACGATTGGTGATTGACGACGTAATTTGCGTTGTATCCAAAACTAATTGTTTTGGAACATCATCCGTCACCAGCGACATTAATCCTGTTGCTTTGATGGTTAACACATTGGTCGAGATTAAGTTATTAGAAGGCTCAAATAACCCTTTTACGCGATCCATTAACGATGCGGACTCCCCTGCCGTTATCGTTAACTCTTGAGTTTTAGCCATATCAATCAAGACTTCACGACGTTCTCCCGGCGCAAGCGGCAACTCTTGAACACTCGCGGGAACCGTTAATAATCCTTGATCAGAGCCAATCATGATAAAAGGACGCCCATCACTAATTTTCATGACATAACGTCTAGAGTTAGATGCATTCAATAAGCGTAAACGTATCCAACCACGAGAAACCTCAATATAAGGGTCTTGTACCCCATTAACCACGAGTGTATCCCCAAGGAATCCATTTTCATCAACGTGATATTCAGGGGCTCCAAAATTATCTAAGCGCTTATCTTGAATAATAATAGGGAAATCATCGACACCGTAATGCTTAGGTAAACGTAGCTCTTTGGTAGAATCATCATCAATAATCCACATTCCCAGTAGACCATTGTAGACTTGCTGCCCCATTTTCCCTTGAGTATTCGCATGATACCAAAGCGTTGCAGCATTTTGGCGAATAGGGATCACTGGCGACCAATCCGCATTTGGCGAAATTTGCCTTGCTGCACCACCAATTTGCGTACCCGGTATTTGTAATCCGCTAATAGTCATCGAAACCGCATCAGGTAGCCTGTTGCTATAAATAAGTTTGAGATCATCCCCTTTTTTAACGCGGATCGTAGGTCCTGGATAAGAGCCATTAATCCCTAAAACTTCTGCCGAATATTTACCATCAAAAGACCAATGGATTTTTTGTAATGTTAAAAAGAGAGGCTGTCCCGAACGGGATTCTAACAAGGGTGGAACAGGGAGTGCGGTCGTTCCTTCTGCACTCGCATGAGTTGATACCTGTAATAAGCACACAGCCAACCCGCTAATCAGCAATGATCGGCAACGACTGAATAACATAGATTCTCCGCTAAATAAAAACCAGCAAATTATTTTAATAAACCATTAAAAATTAGTGGCTTATCTGAGTATTTTTAAGTATGTGCTGGTGATACCACAATTTGGAATTCAATAATTTATCTTGTGATAAATTTGCGAGCCATCATATCGCGAAAGGACATAGAATTCTAAAAATATATGTATCACTAATTAAAATATAATAAATTCAAGTGGTGATAATTGCAGGTGGGTTAAATAACAACGGGGATAAAATGGTGGGATGCTCTCAATAACACCCCACCTTCAATACACTTGATTAGCGTTTATTCAGCTCATCGACTTCTTTATCTAATTCTTTAATTTTAGCTTCCATCAAGTCATGGCAATATTCTGACAGCTCACGAACCTGATCTTTAGAATATTTAGATGTATCAATTGGATCTAACATTTCAATAATCACATGACCATTATTCCAACGATTCAAGCTGATTCTATTTTGTGTCGTAGAAACGCAGACAGGAACAATGGGTACACCCGCCGCAATCGCTGCATGGAATGCACCTGTTTTAAATGGCAGTAAACCACGACCACGGCTGCGTGTTCCTTCAGGGAACATCCACACTGAAATCTGACGAGATTTAATCTGTTCAGCAACCTGTGAAATGGTATTATGCGCTTTAGAACGATTCCCACGGTCAATCAATATATTACCGGTGATCCAATACAAAAAACCAAAAAACGGGATCATAACAAGGCTTTTTTTCCCCACCGTGACCGTTCTTGGTTGAACACCGTTCGACATGGTCACCATGTCATAGTTATTTTGGTGATTACCAATATAAATACTTGGGCCATAATCCTTCGCTTTCGCAGGAACCCGGTCAATCATTTTGATGCCAAACACTGGGGATAAACGCCCAAACATACGACCAAACGTCATCACATGTTTTGGATTCCGTGGGCTAAATAAGCAGTAAATACTTCCGCCTACACACACACAAATCGTAAATATGATCACAATGATAGCTCTAATTAGCGCTAGCATAATATTCCTTAACTTATGAAAAGGGCTTTAAACAAGCCCTTGAATTATCTTTTATTTTTATTCTGCATTCACAGAATCGACATCAATACGTTCAATGTTATGTAAACCGCGAGGTAAAGAGGTTCCTTTACGTCCACGCTCCGCACGGTATTTTTGTAAGTCTTCTGATTTAAATTTCAGTTTACGCTTACCAAAATAGAGCGTGATAGAGGCTTGTGGCGGTATTACCATTAACCAAACTAGCAGATCTTCACCACTTGCCGCTTGTGCGCCAGTGATATTAATAATCTTATTCCCTTTCCCTTTGGATAATTGTGGGAGGTCAGACACCGGGAATAATAACATACGACCCGCTTTCGTGATGGCTAATAACAAATCTTCTTTTTCGTTATTTAGCTCAATTGGCGCCATTACTTTTGCATTTTCAGGTAGTGACATCAACGCCTTACCAGTTTTATTCTTCGTCACCAAATCATTAAAGGTGCAAATAAAACCATAACCCGCATCAGATGCCATTAAGTATTTCTGCTCTTCCGGCGCCATCAGCACATGCTCAATCGTCGCACCCGGCGGTAATGTCAATTTACCCGTAAGTGGCTCACCTTGGCTACGTGCAGAAGGCAATTCCAACGGATCTATTGAGTAACTACGCCCGGTGCTATCAAGGAACACTGCCGCTTGATTAGACTTACCTCGTGCAGCACCTTTGAAGCTATCACCCGCTTTGTAGCTAAGGTTGCTTGGTTCAATATCATGCCCTTTCGCACTACGCACCCAGCCCATATCAGACAAGACAACGGTAATCGGTTCCGAAGGTAAAATCTCATGCTCACTCAGTGCTTTTGCTTCTTCACGCTCCTGTAATGGCGAACGGCGATCATCACCATACGCTTTAGCATCCGCTTGAATTTCCTTTTTAATCAAGGTATTCAAACGTGCTTCAGAGCCTAAAATAGCTTGTAACTCATCGCGCTCCTTGGCTAATTCATCCTGTTCACCGCGAATTTTCATCTCTTCGAGTTTCGCTAAGTGGCGCAGTTTTAATTCTAAAATTGCTTCGGCTTGCGTATCGCTAATATTAAAACGCGACATGAGAACCGCTTTTGGCTCATCTTCATTACGAATAATTTCAATCACTTCATCGATATTCAAATACGCAATGAGTAAGCCATCCAAAATATGCAGGCGTCTTAATACTTTTTCTAAACGGTGGTTTAAGCGATTACGTACCGTTTGGCGGCGATAGGTGATCCACTCGTTGAGGATCTCCACCAGCCCTTTCACTGCCGGACGGTTATCTAAACCAATCATGTTTAAGTTAACACGGTAACTTCTTTCGAGATCCGTCGTTGCAAACAAGTGAGTCATCACTTGCTCAAGATCCACACGGTTACTGCGTGGCACGATCACTAAACGAGTTGGGTTTTCGTGATCCGATTCATCACGTAGATCTTCCACCATTGGCAGCTTTTTCGCACGCATTTGGTTGGCGATCTGCTCCAAAATTTTCGCCCCAGAAACTTGATGAGGCAGTGCGGTGATCACCGCATTACCCTCTTCTTTTTCCCACACGGCGCGCATACGTACTGAGCCACGACCATTTTGATAAACTTTACGAATATCTTCTGGTGACGAGATAATTTCAGCTTCTGTCGGGAAGTCAGGACCCGGAATAAATTGCATGATCTCATCAAGGTTTAATTTCGGTTTTTCGAGTAGTGCCACCAGTGCACTTGCCACTTCGCGGGCATTATGTGGTGGAATATCCGTCGCCATACCGACGGCGATCCCCGTGGTACCATTTAATAAAATATTTGGCAAACGGGCAGGCAACATTTTCGGCTCATTTAATGTGCCGTCAAAGTTAGGTACCCAATCAACAGTACCGTGACCTAATTCGCTTAACAGAACTTCTGCATATTTTGATAGACGAGATTCGGTATAACGCATCGCTGCGAAGGATTTCGGGTCATCCGGAGCCCCCCAGTTTCCTTGGCCGTCAACCAAAGGATAACGGTAGGAGAATGGCTGCGCCATTAACACCATCGCTTCATAACAGGCGCTATCACCATGTGGATGATATTTACCTAATACGTCACCAACGGTTCTTGCAGATTTTTTATATTTTGCCGTATTGCTCAGCCCTAACTCGGACATGGCATAGACAATTCGGCGCTGAACTGGTTTAAGTCCATCGCCGATAAATGGCAACGCTCTATCCATGATGACGTACATCGAGTAGTTCAGATAGGCGTTTTCAGTAAAGGCATGAAGCGGTAAACGCTCCACACCGTCATGAGTAATTTCACTCATTCAATACGTTCCTTACTCTTATTCATCCGATTATGATCAGACCTCAATTTCTGCCGTATCGCCTTTTTCTTGCAGCCAGTTACGACGATCTTCCGAGCGTTTTTTAGCCAGAAGCATGTCCATCTTCGACATGGTTTCTGTGTAATTATCATCATCGATAGTTAACTGAACGAGGCGGCGAGTATTTGGATCTAACGTCGTTTCACGCAATTGCGGCGGGTTCATTTCACCCAGTCCTTTAAAGCGCTGGACGTTTGGTTTACCTTTTTTACGGCTTAATCTATCTAGGACCGCATTTTTTTCGCTTTCATCGAGTGCGTAGTAAGTCTCTTTACCTAAATCAATACGATATAGTGGTGGCATTGCCATATAAACATGCCCCTCTTTGACCAATTTAGGGAAATGGCGCACAAACAAGGCGCACAACAATGTAGCAATGTGCAGTCCATCGGAGTCCGCATCCGCAAGGATACACACTTTTCCGTAACGCAGCTGCGAGATATCTTCGCTATCCGGATCCATACCAATTGCCACGGAAATATCGTGTACCTCTTGGGAAGCTAAGACTTCATCCGAAGAAACTTCCCAAGTATTGAGGATCTTACCACGTAGAGGCATGATCGCTTGATATTCACGATCACGGGCTTGTTTTGCTGATCCACCCGCCGAGTCCCCTTCCACCAAGAACAATTCGGTCATCGACAAATCTTGAGAGCTGCAATCTGCTAATTTACCCGGTAAAGCCGGACCACTCGTGAGTTTCTTACGCACCACTTTTTTTGATGCGCGAAGGCGACGTTGAGCACTTGAGATGGCCATTTCCGCCAGTTGTTCTGCAACTTGGACATTTTGGTTGAGCCATAAACTAAAAGCATCTTTCACCACACCGGAAACAAACGCGGCACATTGGCGGGAAGAAAGACGTTCTTTGGTCTGCCCCGCAAATTGTGGATCTTGCATTTTTACAGATAAAACATAGGCGCAACGATCCCAAATATCATCCGCAGATAATTTCACGCCACGCGGCAGAATATTACGGAATTCACAGAACTCACGCATTGCATCTAATAAGCCTTGGCGTAAACCATTAACGTGGGTACCGCCTTGCGCTGTTGGAATCAAGTTAACATAGCTTTCTGTTAGGAGTTCGCCGCCCTCTGGTAACCATAATAGTGCCCATTGTGCCGCTTCAACTTCAGCAGAAAATTCACCTGTAAATGGTTTTGCAGGCAAAGCTTCAAAACCATCCACTGACTCCATTAAATAGTCAGTCAACCCGTCGCTATAGCACCAGCTTTGCTCAGTATCATTGAGCAGATCCTTAAACGTAATTTGTACGCCAGGGCATAAAACAGCTTTTGCTTTTAAATTATGGGTTAAACGAGAAACAGAAAAACGTGGGCTATCAAAATAGCTTTCATCTGGCCAAAAATGAACACTGGTTCCGGTATTACGTTTGCCACAAGTGCCAATGACTTGTAAATCTTCAACTTTGTCGCCATTTTCAAACGCAATCTGATAAACCTGACCATCACGGCGCACAGTCACTTCAATACGTTTTGATAACGCATTGACCACGGAGATACCTACACCGTGCAAGCCACCTGAAAACTGATAGTTTTTGTTGGAGAATTTCCCCCCCGCATGAAGCTGCCCTAAAATTAACTCAACGGCAGATACCTTCATTTCCGGGTGGATATCAACAGGCATACCTCGCCCATCATCAATCACTTCGAGGGATTGATCTGGGTATAAAATCACTTGGATGTGTCCTGCGTGCCCTGCTAAAGCTTCATCGACACTGTTATCAATTACTTCTTGAGCCAAATGGTTCGGTCGGCTGGTGTCGGTATACATGCCAGGACGACGGCGAACAGGCTCCAAACCACTGAGAACTTCAATGTCCTCTGCGTTATAACTAGATTGAGTCATGTTGTCATTCTGCGGTAATAGGTGATTAATTGAACTATATCCTAAATAATTCAAGGAGATTGGGTATGTTCAATCAGTGAGTTACTGTTGATAATAACAGTGTATTGGCGTTTTCGCACTATTTCTCTGCGTTATCAACCAGAGACAAAAAGCGAATGATCTGCGGGAAATAGCGTTCAAATCCTACAAATGCATGATCCCCATCCGGTTCCACCGTTTGCTTACACTCTGAAAGATAGGCAACGGCTTGGCGATAATCAAGTACCTCATCCCCCATTTGCTGCAATAACCAAAGTAAGCTTGGTGACTGTATCTTTTCAAGATGCAAAGCCTTCAATTCGTCCATGTGCTTAGGTTCGAGCAAATATGTTTCGTGGGTATACGGATTGGTATTTTCCCCAAGATAATCATTAAGCAAATCAAACGGGCGCACTGCTGGGTTAACTAATACCGCAGGAATTTGGTAGCGCTCAGAAAAATAAATCGAAAAGTAACCACCTAATGAAGAGCCCACTAAACCGACTTTTTCATGCTGGTGTTCTGCAAGAATACCATCGAGTAAGTTGGCAGCTTCCTGTGGGTAATTAGGCAGTTGAGGGACTACCATATTGATCTGTGGATAATGCTCCGCCAACCACTGCTTAAAATTATTTGCTTTCTCAGACAGTGGCGAACTATTAAAACCATGAATATACAGTAAAGTAGCCATTAGTAACCATCAGAATCAAAATCGGGACTAAACGCCTGAGTATTTAGACGATGAACTTGGGTTTCAATCACTTTTTCCCCATTTTCATTAACCGTCAACTCAAGATAACGCCAGCCTGGAGCTACAGTATCTAAAGCAAAATTGGTGCAGTGCGGTTTAAATTGTACACAAGTTGATGGTGTCGCTAACAAGCGGATACCATGCCAGTTTTCATCCATTTCCTGATGAATATGTCCGCACAACATCGCCTTCACATTAGGGTAGTTCTTGAGGTAGTCCGCCAAAATATGCGAATTTCGCAAACTGTGCTGATCTAGCCACGTGCACCCTGACGGTAATGGATGATGGTGTAGCATAATCAGTGTCGTGCGAGTTGGTTGCTCATCTAAGCACTGCTGCATCCACTCTAATTGCTGCTCAGAAAGCTCACCGTGCGCCACATCTTGTAATTGGCTATCTAACATTAAAATTTGCCAGTCATCACCAATAAAAACCTGCTTAGCACTTGAGATTCCCGCTATTTTCAAGGTTCCGACCATTGCAGGTGGGTAATCGTGATTGCCCGGAAGCCACACGCAAGGCGCAGGAATACGCTCAATCCCAGCCGCAAAATGTTGATAGGCTTTAGGGGATTGGTCTTGAACGAGGTCGCCTGTCGCGACAATTAAATCGACAGGTAAGTTTTGTTCTGCAATCGCATCAAGTACCGCCTGATAGCTTCGGTAAGTATTGATCCCTAAAAGGGTGTTTTCCGTATCAGCAAAAAGATGCGTATCAGTAACTTGTAAGATTCTAATAACGTTAGGGTTATTAGCAGTCACTTTAAGCTGGCTGTCCAAAGTATTCCTTTATCCTTAAAAATAGCGCCAAGTATTATCACCTAAATCGAGAAGTGCATAGGTCTCTGATTTTAACCTAACTATTCACTTAATATCTGCTAATCAGCACACACTTCATTAGATTAGTGGTTATTTAAATCGGTTTCACCCATTTTTCATGCAGTTTTTGGTGATGAAGTTGTAGCCATTGAATGGCAATCACTGTCGCCGCATTGTCAATTTTACCCTCTTCAACCCATTGATAAGCTTGCTCTCTGCTCACCACATGCACGCGGATATCTTCATTTTCTGACGCGAGACCATGAATCCCTTTTGCTTGAGAACTATCGACTTCACCAACGAAAACATGAATACGTTCGCTGGTTCCTCCTGGGCTCGATAAATAACTTACTGATTTTTCGATGCGTCCAATGGTCAGTCCCGCTTCTTCTGTTGATTCGCGGCGCACAACGTCTTCAGGGGATTCATTTTCTTCTATCATTCCCGCGACTATCTCTAGTAACCAAGGTGTTTCACTTGATTCAAATGCAGGAAAGCGTATTTGTTCAATTAATACGACATTATCCGTTTGAGGATCATAAGGAAGTATTGCGCCTGCATGCCCTCTTTCAAATACTTCACGAACAATCTCTTTACTCCATCCGCCTTCAAATAATCGATGTTTGAATCGATACTCAATCATTTGAAAAAAACCGTTAAATAATTTACGCTTAGATATAATTTCAATATCATTTTTACTGTATTTAATCGGATTTTCGATTTTATTATTCATTGATATTCTCCTAATCCCTTCATTTTTATACTAAGAAAGATGACAGGATTAAATCAGTTTTTAAGGTTTTTTAACCTTAGATGAGGTAATGTTTAAACTAATTAGGACTAAATGGCACAAAAGGCTACCGTTATCGGTGCCTCACCTCTGTTACAATGTGCGCCATTATTCAAATTTATGAGCAACAATAGGGTCTGTTTTGAGAACGGTCTCTCTTTTCAGAGTTCCAACTGCCTATCATTGTTCAATAACATGATAAGTTTTAGATAACAGGCTCAACATAATTTGCTGTTTAATCAAGGAATCCAAATGAAGAAACTGCTTCCCCTTTTTATTGCGATGAGTTTTGTGGGTCTCAGTGCTAATAGTTATGCAGAAGATTTACTTCAGGTTTACCAAAAATCCAAAGAAAGTAACCCTGAGCTCAGAAAATCATTTGCTGAACGTAATCAAGCTTTTGAAAAAATCAATCAAGCACGTAGCCCACTGTTACCGCAACTTGGCTTAGGCGCTGGAGCAACTTATGGCAGCGGTTACCGTGATGCAAGCAACACTGAGAGTACTGGTCTTAATGCATCATTGAAATTGACCCAAGTTGTATTTGATATGTCAAAATGGCGTCAGTTGGATATTCAAGAGAAAACAGCTGGAATTTCTGATGTTACCTACCAAACAAGCCAACAACAGCTCATTTTAGATACAGCAACTGCATATTTTAACGTATTAAAAGCGATTGATGCGTTATCTTACATCCAAGCTAATAAAGAAGCTGTTTACCGTCAATTAGACCAAACAACTCAACGTTTTAATGTTGGTTTAGTGGCAATCACTGACGTGCAAAACGCCCGAGCAAACTATGATAGCGTTATTGCACAAGAAGTTGCGGGTCGCAACGACTTAGTCAACGCAGTCGAAAAACTTCGCCAAGTTAGCGGTGTTTACTATAGCCAATTAGCGTCTTTAAATATCGACCGTTTTAAAACAGCAAACCCAGACAATGTTGAAGCCATCTTAAAAGATGCAGAGCTGCGTAACTTAAGCCTTCTTAGTGCACGTTTAGCACAAGACGTTTCGCGTGAAAACATCCGTTTAGCAGAAACAGGTCATATGCCAACTGTAGGATTAGATGCATCGACTAGCGTTGCAAACACCTACAATCATGGCAGTGGTTATGATCGTACCGGTGGCGCAAGCAACAATTATAACGGTCAAAACAGCATCGGCTTAACATTAAGCCTCCCACTCTATTCTGGTGGTGCTGTAAGCTCACAAGTTGAACAAGCACAATATGGTTTCCAAAGTGCAAGTGAGCAGTTAGAAAGCGTTTACCGTAACGTAATCCAATTAGTACGCTCATCCTATAACAACGTAACGTCGTCAATCAGTAGCATCAACGCATATAAACAAGTTGTTGTGTCTGCACAGAGCTCATTAGATGCGATGGAAGCTGGCTACCAAGTGGGTACTCGTACTATCGTTGATGTGTTAACAGCAACAACTGCGCTATATCAAGCGAAGCAAAACCTGTCTAACGCTCGTTACGATTATATGATTAACCAACTGAATATCGAATTTGCACGCGGCACATTAAACGAAGATGATATCGCTCGTTTAAATGCTAGCCTAGGTAAAGAGATTCAAACCTCACCTGATAGCATTATTCGTAACTCAACAGCACCAAAAATCAAATAATCATTTGGTTCAGTCAGTTAGATAGCTCGCCCAGTGGCGGGCTATTTTTTTACCCTTATCACCCAAGAGATTATTTGAAAATAACGCGAAATTTGCAGTTCTCTAGATAATGAATAACTTATTGCATTATTTATTCAATCTATCCTTAAAATTCAGTCAATTCTGACTTATGTTAATTGCAACATTAATTAAAAAATCACCATAATTAATTTATTGATATCAAAGAAAAATAAGAATTGCTTGGCGTTAGATTTAACCAACATTCTATAAAAATGGAATCAATATCGCTAAATCCATCATTTCCCATTATTTGTGCAGCATTTGTACTTTAATTTTTATCTTATATCCCCTATTCTAGAGGCAATATCTCGAACCTCTTACTTATTATTTATTCAAGGTAATTACCATGACCATGAAGCGCACCAAAAATATTAATCAGAACGCCTTCCGTAAGTCTTGGCGCTCATACCGTTTAGCACCTGTTGCTGTGGCAGTGAGTGCTGTATTTATGCTGTCTGCATGTGAAGAGAGCGATGAAACAGTTTCTCTGTACACCAACGCACAAGACTGTAGCCAAGCCAATCCCTCTCAAGCAGAGCAATGTACTCTTGCGTATAATAACGCACTGAACGAAGCTGCAAAAACAGCACCAAAATATGCCACTCAAGAAGATTGCGTTGCGGAGTTCGGTGAAGCGATGTGTACTCAAGCACCAGCTCAAGCAGGTATTGCGGGTACAAGCACCCCAGCTGCAGGCGAGCAAGCCGCTCAGCCACAAAGCAGTGGTAGCATGTGGATGCCATTAATGATGGGCTACATGATGGGTCGTATGATGGGCGGAGGTGCACCATCTCAGCCACTTTTCAGCTCTAAAAACCCAGCCAGCCCAGCAAACGGTAAATTTGTTGATGCGACAGGTAAAAGCTACGGTCCTGCTGTTGCAGGCGGTCGTTCAATGAGCGTACCAAAAACGGCTATGGCGCCAAAGCCAGCCACAACCTCTACAATTACTCGTGGTGGTTTCGGTGATACCGTTAATAAACAAGCAACAGCACAGCGTTCATCTTCGTCTGCGAAATCAGGCTCAACCTCTTCCCGCTCTATGGGTGGTTGATAAGTAATGAAACGTGTTCCTATTGTCGAGCGCCCTAACTGGCGCGAAAAAGCGGATGAGTTTGGTTTTCACTTCCACACTATGTACGGCGAACCGTACTGGTCTGAAGATGCCTATTACCAATTCACGCTAGCCCAAGTTGAAGAAATTGAAGAGGCAACTGCTGAAATTCACCAAATGTGCCTTAAGGTTGTTGAGCGTGTCGTCGAAAGTGATGAATTACTCGCTCGTTTCCAAATTCCTAAGCATTGCTGGGAATTTGTACGCAGTTCATGGAAAAGCGAACAGCCATCATTATATTCCCGTCTTGACTTAGCTTACGATGGCGTCAATCCACCGAAGCTATTAGAGAACAACGCAGATACACCAACATCACTGTATGAATCTGCTTTTTTCCAATGGATTTGGCTCGAAGATCAAATTGAAGCGGGCAAACTGCCTGAAAATGCTGACCAATTTAATAGCATCCAAGAGCAGCTCATTGAACGTTTTACTGAGCTCAAAGATCAATACGGTTTCCGTTTATTGCATATGGCATGCTGCCAAGATACTGAGGAAGATCGTGGCACCGTACAATATTTGCAAGATTGCGCGAACGAAGCGGGTGTGGCTACCGAATTTCTATATATTGATGAAATCGGATTAGGCGAGAAAGGCGAATTCACCGATACACAAGATCAGGTCATTAGTAACCTGTTCAAACTGTATCCATGGGAATTTATGCTCAGAGAAATTTTCTCCACCAAACTGCAAGATGCTGGTGTTCGTTGGTTAGAGCCGGCTTGGAAAAGTATTGTTTCCAACAAAGCCCTGTTGCCAATGTTATGGGAAATGTTCCCTAATCATCCAAATTTGCTGCCGGCCTATTTTGCCGATGGTAACAAACCGGAACTTGAGAGCTATGTAATTAAACCATTATTCTCTCGCGAAGGTGCCAATATCCGTGTCATCGAAAATGGCAAAGAAATTGCGTCAGCAGATGGCCCTTACGGTGAAGAAGGAATGATTATTCAGCAGTTCCATCCACTGCCAAAATTTGAAGGCAGCTATACATTAGTGGGAAGCTGGTTAGTTAACGACCAGCCTGCGGGGATCTGTATCCGCGAAGATAAGGAATTGATTACTCAAGACTTATCCCGTTTCTATCCGCACATCATCCTCGACTAATTCACTATTAGCTTGGTAAAACAGCATCAAATAAACAAAAAGCGGCGACGAAATATTTCGTGCCGCTTTCTTCTTTCGCCATTCGACTCATTAACCGATTTGTACTGATAACATACTCAATGATGCCGAAACAATTCCTTCAACAGGCGTGCTAATCACTTCTTCACCATCCCATGTACCTAAGATAGGTAATATAGGTAAAAAATGTTCCGGTGATGGATTTGATAACTGACCATCTTCACGCTCTAACCCTGTTGTCAGCGGGTGCGGCTGCTCATGACTTCGCAGATTTGCATAAACAAATTGCTCAAACGAAATTGCCCAAGGGTAAGGTTCTGCATGTGAATTCTGCCAATCCATTGCACGTAAATTATGGACAACGTTACCACTCCCCATAATCAAAACCCCCTGCTCTCGCAAGACTGCTAATTTTTTACCTAGCTCATAGTGCCACGATGCAGGCTTAGTGCCATCAATACTCAGTTGCACGACGGGAATATCGGCTTGCGGATACATGCGCACTAAAATTTCCCATGTGCCGTGATCAAGTCCCCACTCCTCTTTATCTTGATGAATTGGCTCTGGAGACAGTAATTCAGCCACCTGTTTAGCCAGCTCAGGAGAGCCTGGTGCCGGGTACTCTATTTGGTATAAAGCTTCAGGGAAACCACCAAAATCATGGATCGTTTTCGGTTTAACCATCGCCGTGATCGCCGTTCCACGGGTATACCAGTGTGCAGAGATCACCAAAATCGCACGCGGTCTAGGCAAAGTTTTACCCAGTTTTTCCCATGCTTCAGTGTACGAATTATGGTTAATCGCGTTCATCGGGCTACCATGACCGATAAATACCGCGGGCATTCGATGGGTTAAGTGTTGGTTATTTGTCGACATGATGACCTCAATTCCACAAAAAGGATAATGAGTATCAGCATACCCTTTTTTATAAAAAACACAGTGGGGGAATTATGAGAATGATCATCAAAAAATTTGAAGAGGCCACAAAGGTGTGCAACTTTGTGGCCGATGACTCTATAGGCAAAGCGTTTTAAAAACTTAGCGAATTAACTCGCTTTTTTTTCCAACTGAAGACGATAGCTAGCTAAGTCCTCAATGGTGACAACTGTCATGTTGTGTTCACGAGCAAACTTCACCACATCTGGCGCACGCGCCATTGTGCCATCATCATTGGTCAGCTCACACAGTACTCCAGCAGGTTTGAAACCGGCTAATGTGGCTAAATCAATCGAGGCTTCTGTATGACCACGACGTGTTAATACACCACCTTCACGACCTCGTAATGGGAATACGTGACCAGGGCGGTTAATATCCGCAGGCACTGCATTATCCGCAATCGCCGCTTTGATAGTCGTGATACGGTCTGCCGCAGAAACGCCGGTTGTGACACCTTTCGCAGCTTCAATTGTGACCGTAAAACCCGTTTGGTTTTGGCTGGTGTTTTTTTCCACCATCATCGGGATATCAAGCTGCTTACGGCGTTCTTCCGTAATGCATAGGCACACAATGCCGCTGCTATAGCGAATTGTCATTGCCATTTGCTCGGCGGTCATGGTTTCTGCTGCAAACACTAAGTCACCTTCATTCTCACGATCTTCATCGTCGAGAACTAAAATGCCTTTGCCTTGGCGCAGAGCTTCGATTGCATTTTCAACACGCTCGGTTGGATTACCGAATTCGGAAAGTAGCGTCTGATTCATGGTAAAAACCTTCTTTAATTAACAATATTTGAGTTACCAGAACCAGGGCAGTCTTAGGAGTACGAGAAATGAATAAACACCACGACCTACTAGCCGTTTAGTTATTCAATATGTAGAACAGTGTTGTACCTAAAAGATACAAACATGCAGATACAGTGATTCTCTCCCATCCGGACTATAACCGTCGGCTCCAGATTCACACTGGATCTGCTGACCTTTACTATCCATGACAATAATGCCAAAAATAACAAAGCGCTCGCGGGCTTCATGCGCGATGCATGTTACCGCCGGTGGGGACTTTCACCCCGCCCTGAGATTACGCAATTAATATAACTCCAATAATCCAATGGCGCAACGAACAAACGATAAACTGAAGACTTACTCACACTTTTCGCCAATAAAAACAAGATGAAACAGCACATTTCTATAATAATAGAAGAAGGTGGTTTATTCATAACGCTGCAGGTATTACACTACCCCACATTATTTATTTT
The DNA here is from genome assembly GCF_028479485.1 of Providencia sp. PROV209. Taxonomy (NCBI): domain Bacteria; kingdom Pseudomonadati; phylum Pseudomonadota; class Gammaproteobacteria; order Enterobacterales; family Morganellaceae; genus Providencia; species Providencia sp. PROV209. The sequence goes on from NZ_JAMPNR010000013.1 coordinate 106,566, forward strand.
GAAACTGAAGGACCCGCGAATGCTCGATCCGAAAAAAATTGAACAAGTTGCTCGCCAAATTCAAGGTGCATTACCGAAAGGCGTGCGTGACTTAGGTGAAGACTTTGATAAAAAGCTCCGTTCACTGTTGCAATCTCAGCTTGGTAAATTAGATTTAGTCAGTCGAGAAGAGTTTGATATCCAAACACAAGTTTTATTGCGCACTCGTGAGAAACTGATGAAAATGGAGCAGCGTGTCAGCGCCCTTGAAGCTCGTTTCTCAGATGAAAAAGTGATTGAAGAAAAACAAGAAGATTGATTCAGTCACAAACAAAAAAGCCTAACTTCTGTACGCATTTAAATGCAGACAAAAAGTTAGGCTTTTACTGATACCAACTAATGTTTAATTATTTGGTTTTCATAATATTTTTAATGATATTGGTGGTTGAGATACCATCTTCGAAATTTAGCACCATCACTTGTCCACCCGCAGCCCAAACTTCCTGGCTTCCGGCAATTTCATCTGGTTGATAATCCCCGCCTTTTACTAAGATGTCAGGCAGAATTTCTGAGATCAAACGCTGCGGTGTATCTTCCTCGAATGGCACAACCCAATCCACGGCACCTAATGCACCCAACACAATCATACGTTGGTCTAATGGATTAACTGGACGAGTCTCCCCTTTTAAGCGGCGAGTCGATGCATCGCTATTTACCGCAACAATTAGTCGGTCACCGAGTTTACGGGCATTCGCCAGATATGAAACATGACCCGCATGGAGAATATCGAAACAGCCATTGGTCATCACCACGCGCTCACCACGCGCACGCGCATCGGCAACGGCTTGCTTAAGTTGGCTTTCGGTCATAACACCGAAACCATTTTCTGCGCGACCACGGATCGCATTTTCCAATTCAATCGGGGATACTGTTGACGTTCCTAATTTACCAACGACCACGCCAGCCGCCGCATTCGCTAGCGCACAGGCTTCATGCAATGGACGACCTGATGCAATCGATGCCGCCAACACGCCAATCACCGTATCCCCCGCACCAGTAACATCAAACACTTCTTGCGCTTCGGTCGGTAAATGTAATGGAGCCTCATTACGACGAATCAAGCTCATTCCTTGCTCTGAACGCGTGATTAATAATGCAGATAGCTCCAGAGATTCAAGAAGTTGCATCCCTTTTTCTTCCACATCTTTATTATCTTTGCAACGCCCAACAATCGCTTCAAATTCAGACATATTTGGCGTTAGCAGCGTCGCACCACGATAACGCTCAAAATTATGACCTTTCGGGTCGATAAGAACAGGAACGCCAGCCTTATTCGCCAACGCAATCATCTTCTCAACTTCTGCCAATGCCCCTTTCGCATAGTCAGATAACACTAACGCACCAATGTGAGGCAACGCTTGTTCGATGCGTTCCAGCATTGGCTGAGCATCCACATTTTCGAAACCTTCTTCAAAATCGAGGCGGATAAGCTGTTGGTTGCGGGATAAAACGCGTAATTTAGTAATGGTTGGATGAGTTGGGATCGCCACGAAATCACAGCGTACATTCACGCCATTGAGATTCTCGGTGAGCGCTTTTGCTGCATCATCAATCCCTGTTAATCCAACCAAACGGGAGTTAGCACCAAGGGAAGCAATGTTCATTGCCACGTTAGCTGCACCACCAGGACGCTCTTCAACCATGGTCACTTTAACAACCGGAACCGGCGCTTCAGGTGAGATTCGATTAGTCGGTCCATGCCAGTAGCGATCTAACATTACATCACCAACAACAAGTACACCTGCTTGCTTATAATCAGGAAGGGTTACTTTCATCCCGCACTCCAGTTATGAAAAGAAAATCTACAATTAATTGCCGCCAATACTACCATATTGCACGATATCGCCTAAATAATTTGCTACCTAATCAATTACTCCAGCCATTTTCGCCAACTGGCTAACACCAGCGCTCGCTGAGTCGCAAATTGCTGGCTCTCTACGCGGCTTGGTAAAGATTGCAATGCAAGATGGTGCAATTCATTACGCATCGTCACATACGCTTGTGTTAAGCCATAAGCCTCTTCGTCTGGCATAAAATCGTACTGCGCCATTAATTCAAAGATGCGTACATTATCTGACCAGCGAGTTAAAGCCGGATTCTCTGTCGCAAAACGCAATACTAAATATTGAGCAATAAATTCAATATCCGTGATCCCACCAGGATCGGCTTTTAAATCAAACTCATTTTCCTGATGACTGCCCAAATGCTGATGCATCTTCACTCGCATATCTCGCACTTGTTCACGCAGCACATCGGGCTCTCGTGGCAAACATAAGGTTTCATGGCGGATTTGCGTAAATTTCTGTTGCAATGAACTATCACCGAAAACCATACGGGCGCGGATCAGCGCTTGATGTTCCCACGTCCACGCATCATTTTTTTGGTAATCATCAAAAGATTGAATGGTACTGACTAACATCCCTGACTCACCGGAAGGTCGAAGACGTGCGTCCACTTCATAGAGCACCCCTGAGGCTGTTCGGGTACTGAAAAGATGAATAATGCGTTGTGCGACACGCAAATAAAATTGTCGTGCGTCAATGGAGCGATCCCCTGTAGTGACCACATTCATTGGGCAATCAAACAGAAAAACCAAGTCTAAATCAGAACTGTAGCCCAGCTCCCATCCACCTAATTTACCGTAGCCTAAAACGGCGAATCCGTACTGTTTTTCATCAAGCTGAGCCAGATGAGCCGGTTCTCCGTAACGCTTCGCCATTTTTTGCCAAGCTTGATGTACCACAGCATCAATAATCGCCTCAGCCAGATACGTTAAGTGATCACTCACTTTCATGACAGGGAGCACCCCTGAAATATCTTCCGCAGCAATACGCAATAATTGCGCCTGTTTAAATTGGCGGAGGGCTTCTAATTGTTGCTCTTCATCATCATCCGGCACCCGCATAAGATATTGACGTAATTCATCTCGATAAGCGGTCAGTGGTAATGGCTGATACAGCGATTGCGGATCAAGCAATTCATCTAATAATAGTGGATGACGAGCGAGCTGTTCTGCAATCATCGGGGATGCTGCACATAGTCGAATAACGTGGGTTAACACCTCATCAAATTCGAGCATCAGTTCTAAGTATGTTGTCCGGCTAACAATACTTAACAATAATGGTGTAATGCGCTCGATAACTCGCCCTGCATCTTCACGCTCCCCAACTTTTGCCAGTAATTTAGGCATTAATTCATCAAGAACATCTCGACCTCGGGGACCGATGGTACGCTTATTGAGGTCGTGTCTGAACAGGTTAATGCCGTGGATCATTTTCTCAGCGACAAATTCATCTTTTGACGGTAGATAACTAGCAAGTTCTTCTTTAGAAAGCTCACTTTGCCACAACGTGATGTAGGCTTCATCGCACTCTTCTGCACGGTCTTCTTCATCATCGCTGCCAATTTGCTCCGCAAATATCTGATGCACTGAGGTCATCATAGCACTGAGCTGCTGGTAAAATTCAGACCAACTAGTGAATCCCATTCCCCATGTTAAACGCGCCTGATTTAAGGCGTCATCGGGTAATGTCTGGGTTTGTTGGTCATCAATGCTTTGCAATAAATTCTCCAATCGGCGCAGAAAAATATAGCTGTTTTGGAGCTGAATTACTTGTTGAGATGGCAAAAGTTCAAGTTCTTCAATCCCCTGTAATGCGGCGAACAAAGACTGAGACTGTAAAACGGGCTCTCTCCCACCACGAATCAACTGGAAAACTTGGGAAATAAACTCAATCTCACGAATACCACCAGCACCTAACTTGATGTTATTGATTAATCCACGACGGCGAACTTCCCGCTCAATCATGTTTTTCATGTTGCGCAGAGATTGAATCACACTGAAATCAATATAGCGGCGATAGACAAACGGACGTAATAATTTACGTAGCGTATCGGCATAATGAACGCTGTCAGGTCCCATAATACGCGCTTTGACCATCGCATAGCGTTCCCAGTCACGACCTTGTTCTTGATAATAATCTTCTAGGGCTGAGAAACTAAAAACCAATGGACCGCTGTCACCAAAAGGGCGTAAGCGCATGTCAACACGATAGACAAAACCATGAATGGTCACTTGGTCGAGAACTCGAATCAGTTTTTGTCCAAGACGCGTAAAAAATTGCGCATTATCCAGCTCTTTGCGCCCACCTTGGGTCACACCGTTTTCTGGATAAGCAAAAATCAGGTCGATATCAGACGAAAAGTTTAATTCTCTGCCACCCAGTTTTCCCATTCCCAGCACTAATAATGGCTGGGGATTTCCAGCTCGGTCACAAGGTGTTCCCCACAATTGGCAATAGGTTTTATATAACCAATCCCGTGCTGAGACGATCAAAACTTCAGCCAGTTCACTAAGTTGCACAATCGTCTCGCGTTGGGAACAGATTTCCAACGTTTGCATCCAAGCTATGCGCACTAACATATGATGACGAAAAGTACGCAGAACCTGCATCAAATGATCTTCATCAGTTACGCCTGCTAGCGTTTCTTCCAGCCAGTCTCCATAATATTTCCATTCATCGCCCATCGGAGGTTGAGTGCGAATCTGTTGTAAAAATCGAGAATGGGTAAGAACCTGTTTCAACGCAAAATCACTGAACGCTAAAAAATTCAGCTCATCTTCACTTAATGGGAGCAATGCTGAAGAGAGCTCCGAAAATTGACGAATAATACGTTGATGTTGGTCTTGCAAAAGTTCGGAAGAAAGCGGCATAGATTCAGTACCTATTCGACATCGGTATATGTTAAGGCGGTTAACCACTGAATAAAGGCTAATTTACATTTTAGCCATTGGCTACTGTAACAAAAATCTTCTGCACTGATCGTCTCGTCAGTCACATCCAAACGTAATTGTTCTAGAGGAAGGTCATGCACAAAATGCGGTGCCGAGTTTTGATAATGCACTAAAAATGCCTGAACAAAGCGCAAGAATTCACTTAATCCATGACGAGCATGTTCACCACCAGATAACCAATATTGCTCATGCTGCTGGCACAGTTGCTGCATGTGCAGCAATGATTTTTCAATAGGTTGCTCTTCATAATCAAACACGGATTCAGGGCGAACTAACGGTGCTGGTTCACTCATCAATAAGGAGTACCCACGGGCAGCTTTGCTCAGTGACGAAAGACTGAGACCATCGATATCAGCGAATTTTTTCGCCAAATTAAGCACATCCGCCACAAAACCTTGTTTTAGTTCCAATTCAAACTCTTGAATCGGGATATCTTTAGCCCCTGCTGAAACTTCCCCTTGATCGAATACAATTTCAATCTCGCTATCTTCAAACTTCACTAACCACTTTTCACGAGTAAAGTTTGTGCTAAACAAAACTTCTAGCTCTGATTCAAGTTGCGCCAAATCGGTGCCTTCGGGCCAAATCGCAGCGGGAAATGCAGAGAGGTTGATTTCAGGAGAATCGATTTCCACATTGTATTCTGGGCGCTGGTGTAACCCACTGATCACTTGACCTGCCGTTTTAATCGTCATTTCATAATGACCATCACAACCACGGATCCGTAGCCCCATATCCCATTGACGAAGCTGTCTTGTCTGCGTGTCAAAATAGATATTGGTCAGTTTGCGAGGGGCAAAATGCTGAGGTGAAAGTGTTGAAATACACTGGCGAACAGCATCAATAGCAGAACTCTGAGCCGCTAACTTGAGTTCAACTTCTATGTGGTTCATACATTTCCTTATTTAATAATTTCACTGCATCCATATTACCCCAATCCCTGATAGCAGAGAAAAGAAACCGCACAGAAACCAAAAATTCCATGCAATCCCTCCCTTTTAGAGAGTTATTTCGATAACGCACTGAAAAATTGAATTATCCAGTGACTTAGGAAGGTTCTCATTCTTATTCAACATTTACACAACTCTAAGCTTTAACGTTTGCACCAATATGCTTTACTTATTAATATTTAATTAATAAGACACTCATTCACCCTAAAAAGATCACAACACTATGCGAAAAATTCCACTTTTATTTGTCTCAATCATGGGGTTAGGCCTTTCAATCACAGCAAACGCTGAAACACGCTACGTTTCTGAAGATTTATCGACTTATGTCCGTAGTGGTCCAGGCACCAACTACCGTATTGTTGGCTCGCTGAATGCAGGTGAATCTGTTGAACTGATTTCAGTTGATAATAAATTTGCCCAAATTAAAGATGGCAAAGGCAGAACGGTTTGGATACCTACAGATCAACTCAGTGACATCCCGAGTATGAAAAGCCGTATTCCTCAGCTAGAAGCTGAGAACCAAAAGTTACGCCAACAATTAGATAATATTGATAATACTTGGAATACCCGCACCGCAGACATGCAGCAAAAAGTGGCGGATAATGATAGCGAAGTACGTCAGTTAAAAGCTGAAAATGAAAAACTGAAAAATGAGCTTATCAAGGCAGGTAAGAAATTAGATATTGCTGAAGTGAATCTGGATGACCGTCGCCGCGAGTTGATTTTACAGTGGTTTATGTATGGTGGTGGCGTTGCTGGTGCGGGCTTAATTCTAGGTTTGCTGCTGCCGCACATTATTCCTCGTCGTAAAAAACGTAATGATGGCTGGATGTAAGAGAATTTAAATGAAAGTCTATCTCGTCGGTGGTGCGGTACGCGACAAACTACTGGGATTACCTATCTCAGATAGAGATTATGTGGTGGTAGGTACTACGCCAGAGGCGATGCTAGCCAAAGGTTTTCAACAGGTTGGTAAAGACTTTCCTGTCTTTTTACATCCCAAAACCCATGAAGAATATGCCCTTGCCAGAACTGAACGAAAAATCGGTTCTGGCTATACTGGATTTAGCTGTTATAGCGCGCCCGATGTCACCATCGAAGATGACCTTCTACGCCGTGATTTGACCATTAATGCCATTGCTCAGAGCGACACTGGAGAACTAATCGACCCTCATCATGGCGTACGCGACCTCAAAAACCGTGTTCTTCGCCATGTTTCTGATGCGTTTTTAGAAGACCCTCTGCGCGTTTTACGCGTAGCACGCTTTGCCGCTCGCTATTATGCACAAGGCTTTCGAATTGCTCCTGAAACGATGTTTCTGATGCAATCCATGTCTGAATCCGGTGAGCTCTCTCATCTTACGCCTGAGCGAGTTTGGACGGAAACACACAAAGCGCTCATGTCCAATTCGCCACAAATCTATTTCGAGGTTTTACGCGAGTGTGGGGCTCTTGCCATCCTATTCCCTGAAATTGATAACTTATTTGGCGTTCCAGCCCCTGAAAAGTGGCACCCTGAAGTGGATACTGGCATCCATATTTTGATGGTGATGCGCGTTGTGGCAACGTTATCGAAAGATATTGACGTTCGTTTTGCTGCACTATGCCACGATCTGGGTAAAGGCCTAACGCCTAAAGCCGTTTGGCCAAGCCATCCACAACATGGTGAAGCAGGGATCCCTTTGATCATCGATTTATGCGAACGCTACAAAATTCCGAGTAGCACCAAAGATCTCGCCTGCTTAGCTGCAAAATATCACGATATGATCCATGTAATTAATAAGCTTAATGCGTGCGATCTCGTTGGTATGTTCGATGGATTAGATAGCTGGCGTAAGCCTGAACGTATTTTACAGCTCGGCTTGGTGAGCGAAGCCGACGCCAGAGGTCGAGGTGGATTAGAAACACAAGCCTATCCCCAAGGGATATATTTACGCCAATCCTATGAGGTTGCCAAAGCGGTTGCTGTCAAATCAATTATTGAGCAAGGTTTTCAAGGCGCGCAAATTCGAGAGGAACTCACAAAACAGCGGATTCACGCCGTTGAAGAGTGGATAAAAAACCAACAGGTTATGGTTCAAAGATAAAATGAAAAATATTGGCGGTACTGACCGCCAACATCCACGAGGCAATCCCCATTAGCTGGTTTTTGTACCACGCTCAATCAGTACGCCCATGTTAGCAGCACGAGCAACAGCCCCTGGCTTAGATACTCGGATACGTACCCAAGGCGTGAAAAATTCATTCAGCAGAAGTTGAGCAACCTCTTCAGCAACTCGTTCAACTAATCCAAACTTATTCTGTTCTAAATAGCTAACAATGCGTTCGCTAACATCTGCGTAATTCAAGCACAATTCAACATTATCGCTCATCGCGGCCTGTTTATTGTCCCATCCCATTTCGATATCGAGCAAAAGTTTTTGTTCTATATCTTGTTCCCAGTCATATACACCAATGGTGGTGATGACTGATAATTGTTCAATAAATACGATATCCATCACGTCATTTTCTCGTTTATGTGCTGAATTGATACCACTTCAGGAAAAATGTGCGTATTATCCAAGACTGAAGTGAATTACATATAAATAGCTTAAACCGTTTTTGGAGTTAGTTATGAGTGCAATCGCGCTTGGCATGATAATTTTCGCCTATCTCTGCGGATCAATATCGAGTGCTATCTTGATCTGCCGTCTGGCAAGATTACCCGATCCCCGTCAACACGGCTCAGGTAATCCCGGTGCAACTAACGTCTTACGCGTCGGTGGTAAAGCCGCCGCAGCCTCAGTACTGATCTGTGACGTACTGAAAGGGATGATCCCTGTATGGCTTGCTTATTATTTAAATGTGCAACCATTCTATCTTGGCTTGGTCGCGATTGCAGCCTGCCTTGGACATATTTATCCCGTTTTCTTCCACTTTAAAGGCGGAAAAGGCGTTGCCACCGCATTTGGTTCTATTGCCGCTATTGGCTGGGATCTCTCTGGGTTAGTCGCGGGAACATGGCTGCTCACCGTATTACTTAGCGGATACTCGTCACTCGGTGCGATTGTTAGTGCACTACTCGCCCCCTTCTATGTCTGGTGGTTTAAGCCAGAATTCACGTTCCCTGTAGCCATGCTCTCGTGCTTAGTGTTAGTCCGTCATCATGCAAATATCCAACGCTTATGGCGTGGGCAAGAGAGCCGGATTTGGCAAAAACTGAAAAACAAAAAACAAAAGACCGCCAAAGAGATTGCTCAAGAACAACGTGACGATCATGATGAATAATCACTAAACATGAACTATAAAAATCACCAACAATAAGGGCTAATTTTTAGCCTTTTTTGTTGTGACTAGCCCGCCTTTTACATTCAGCCAAAACCCACTCTATTATCAAAAATTTCCCCTATTTTTTACTTCGCTCACTCACAAAATCTCACTTATTTTTGTACGTATTTACACCTACGTATAACTTAGCGCACACTTTTAAAAAATAGTTAAAAGATTGCAAATTTATTACTAATGAATAATTAAAAACTGTCGACTATATAAAGGAAAACTTAACTATAAAAGTGAATATAAAATGAGCAGAACTCCTTATGTAACTCAAAATGAACATATCTTAGATGAAGATATAACCCTGATGACCACAAGTGACCTTCAAGGGAATATTATTCACGCTAATGATTTCTTTGTGCAGGTGAGTGGGTATGATCTCGATGAATTAATGGGACAGCCTCACAATATTATTCGCCACCCTGACATGCCAAAAGAAGCATTTGCCGACATGTGGCGAACCTTAAAAATGGGTGAACCATGGACTGGAATAGTTAAAAACCGCCGTAAAAATGGCGACCATTACTGGGTTCGTGCCAATATTATTCCTATGCAACGAAAAGGCGTGATCACTGGCTATATGTCTATTCGGCTACGAGCCACACGCGATGAAATTGCCGCAGTCGAGCCGCTTTACAAATCACTCGTTGAAAATCGTAGTAATCGCCGTATTTATAAGGGGATCGTGCTACCCAAACGCCGCCGATTCTCGCTATCAACACTGTCTGTCCGTTGGCGCTGCCGACTTATCTCTTCCAGCTTATTCGCATTGTGGATGGTGATGGCAGGTTTATCGGGCTTATCAGGCAATGCGCTGCTTCTTTCCAGTTTGTTCACTTTTATCACCCTACTGCTGGGTAATGTGGTACTCGAACGCAGCTTTGCCAACCCACTTGAAAATATCATGTCCCAAGCACTCAGCGTAGCAAGGGGCAATCGTAATAGTATTACTCACATGAGTCGCGTTGATGAAATCGGGCAAATTTTGCGCTCAATAGGCCAGCTAGGCTTAGTGTGTCGTTGGCTAATCAACGATGTCTCAGAACAAGTCGATAATGTTCGCAAAGGAAGTGAGTCATTGGTTAGTGGTTGCAGTGAATTAGATACCCATACACAACGCACCGTGGGCTATATGCAACAAACCGCCGCCACCATGAATCAAATGGCGGTTTCGGTCAAAATGAACGCAGACAACACCCATAAAGCGGATGTTTTATCGAATGAAACCAGTGAAACAGCCGTTAATGGCGGTGCGATGATGGATGCCGTCGTCATGACGATGGATGAAATCGTACACAGTACCAGTAAGATAAACTCCATCACGGATGTGATTAAAGACATTGCATTCCAAACCAATATTTTGGCATTAAATGCCGCGGTTGAAGCTGCAAGAGCAGGTGAGCAAGGGAAAGGTTTTGCCGTTGTTGCCAATGAAGTTCGTAGCTTAGCCAGCCGTAGTGCCAGCGCAGTAAACGATATTCGCGAATTGATTAACAACTGTGAGAAGAAAGTCAGCTCAGGTAAGGATCAAGTCTATGCGGCGGGCAACACGATGAAAGAGATCGTGGGTCAAGTACAAAACGTCACCCAACTGATCACACACATCAGCCATGCGACAACAGAGCAAGCGTCTGGGATCTCCGATATCACGCAAGCGGTCAGTGAGCTGGAATCGATTACTCAGCAAAGTAGCTTATTAGTCGAGCAAAGCACTGAAACAGCAAGCCATGTAAAAGATCGTTCCATTCGTTTGGAAGATGCGGTCACTATTTTACATTAAAACGCTTTTGCATAAAAAATAGGGGCTGACGCAATACGCCAGCCCCTACTATCGCATCAAAATATGACGTTATTTTTCTAACGGTGGAAGTTCTGCAAGAGGCCAGCGAGGACGAACCGTCACGCCTAAACCTGCATTTGCCCCACCTTTTAGGCGAATCAATCCTGCTAATGCAATCATGGCACCGTTATCGGTACAAAATTCAGGGCGTGCATAGAAGACTTCCCCACCGCGCTGCTTCAAAACGTCTTCCATTTTAGCTCGTAATGCACGATTAGCGCTCACGCCGCCCGCCATGACCAAACGTTTAAACCCAGTTTGTTCAAGTGCCCGTTTACATTTGATAGCTAATGTATCGACGACTGCATCCTCAAACGCGCGAGCAATATCCGCACGAGTTTGGTCATCATCATCATTTTCACGAATCGTATTCGCGGCAAATGTCTTTAAGCCTGAAAAGCTAAAATCTAACCCAGGGCGATCGGTCATTGGACGAGGAAAAACAAAACGTCCAGCAACCCCTTGCTGTGCCATACGAGATAAAACAGGTCCACCGGGATAATCTAAACCAAGCAATTTCGCCGTTTTATCGAATGCCTCGCCCGCGGCATCATCGATAGACTCACCGAGAAGCTCATATTCGCCAATACCTGTTACGCTAATTAGCTGGGTATGACCACCAGAAACCAACAGCGCCACAAATGGGAACTCTGGACTTTTCTCTTCCAGCATAGGTGCGAGCAAATGCCCTTCCATGTGATGCACTGCGACTGCCGGTACGTTCCATGCAAACGCTAACGCACGACCCACCGTCGCGCCGACCATCAGAGCGCCTACTAAACCAGGCCCTGCGGTATACGCAACAGCATCGATATCTTCACGAGTTAAATTGGCTTCTTTTAGCGCAGCTTGAATCAGCGGCACTGTTTTACGGATATGGTCACGAGATGCTAATTCGGGTACGACGCCACCGTAATCAGCATGTACTTTAATTTGGCTGTATAACTGGTTCGCGAGTAGACCCAGCTCATCATCATAAATTGCGATTCCGGTTTCATCGCAAGATGTTTCAATACCTAAAACACGCATTGCACTACCCTTGTTTGTTGCATGGAGGCAAGTCTATCACTAAATTTGCGTCATCGCGCAATAAATGTCATGAAAACACGCAATTAATCCCAGCAAAAGGCTGACTTTCTTAGTTGTATAGTCTATAATCAGACCCCTGTAATAAAAATTTCGTGTGGCAAATTCTCATTATTATCTGGTTTTTCTCACTTTATTTATTAAAGCTGGGACGAAAACAGGCAATCTTGTGTGATTCAATTTTATACGGCACTTTACAAACCCGTACTCATTGAAGTAAAATTCCGCACCATTTTAAATGATGGCTGGTGAACAAAAACCAGCAACAAACCGATTTCTATTGAGGTGAGAGGCACATGCCGGTAATTAAAGTACGTGAAAACGAGCCATTCGACGTAGCACTGCGTCGTTTCAAACGTTCTTGTGAAAAAGCAGGAGTTTTAGCTGAAGTTCGTCGTCGTGAATTCTATGAAAAACCAACGACTGAACGTAAACGCGCTAAAGCATCAGCGGTAAAGCGTCACGCTAAAAAACTGGCTCGCGAAAACGCACGCCGTACTCGTCTGTACTAATTGATTGCGATTCTCATCGCAACCAACGCAGACAAGTAGTAGTTAGCAGTTAAAGGCCGTGCTTTCCTAACGGAAGCGCGGCTTATTATCGTTCATCAACAGGCGAAAAAGAGGCTTATGGCTGGACGAATTCCGCGTTCATTTATCAATGACTTACTCGCTCGTACCGATATCATTGATTTAGTCGATGCAAAAGTCCCGTTAAAAAAACAGGGTAAAAACCATCACGCTTGCTGTCCTTTTCATAACGAAAAAACACCATCGTTTACTGTCAATGGTGAGAGACAGTTTTACTATTGTTTTGGCTGTGGTGCCCATGGTAATGCCATCGATTTTCTGATGAATTACGACAAACTCGATTTTGTCGAAGCGATAGAAGAGTTATCCGCATTACATGGTCTGGATGTCCCTTATGAAAAAGGAACGGGAACCAGTCAAATAGAACTCCATCAGCGTCAAAATTTGTACCAATTGATGGATAAAATAAATCAGTTTTACTGCGCTGCCTTAAATCATCCCTCGGCGAATAAAGCCAAAGATTATTTAAGCCAACGTGGTTTAAGTGCAGACATTATCTCGCATTTTTCAATCGGTTTTGCTCCCCCTGGCTGGGACAATCTTTTAAAGAAATTTGCAGTGAATCCAGAAAGCCGTCAGCAACTTGATGAAGCGGGTATGCTGGTCACTAATGATAATGGTCGCGTATATGATCGCTTTAGAGAGCGAATCATGTTCCCTATTCGGGATCGTCGCGGTCGTGTGATTGCATTTGGTGGACGGGTATTAGGCGATGCCTTACCGAAATATTTAAACTCCCCCGAAACCGATATTTTTCATAAAGGTCGCCAGCTTTTTGGTCTTTATGAAGCCACGCAAAATAGTAGTGAGCTTGCAAAATTACTTGTTGTTGAAGGCTATATGGACGTTGTAGCACTCGCACAGTATGACATCCGCTATGCGGTTGCATCACTTGGCACCTCTACAACCTCTGAGCATATTCAATTGCTCTATCGTTCAACAGATACCGTAATTTGCTGTTATGACGGAGATAGAGCAGGAAGAGATGCCGCTTGGCGTGCACTTGAAAACGCCCTTCCCTATTTGACCGATGGTCGCCAACTCCGTTTTATGTTTTTGCCTGATGGCGAAGACCCAGATTCATTGGTACGCAAAGAAGGAAAAGACGCCTTTGAGCAGCGCATGGAAAATGCGCAAAGTCTTTCCACATTTTTGTTTGACTCTTTAGTTCCTCAAGTGGACTTAAAAACCCAAGAGGGTCGAGCAAAAATTAGTAAACTTGCTATCCCATTGATAAAACAGATACCGGGTGAAACTCTGCGCCTTTATATGGCACAAGAGCTAGGAAATTTCATTGGCGTACCGGATATTTCCCAAGTTCTTGCTATGATTGATAGAGAGAGCACTGAACCAGTTAACTATCAGGCACCCAAACTGAAACCAACAACAATGCGCATACTTATCGCGTTGTTGGTACAAAATCCGAACTTTTCGGAGCTTGTTCCCTCACTAGAGGGAATTGCCCATATCCAGATGCCGGGGCTTTCTCTATTTCAGGAATTGGTTGAAGTTTGCCGTTCCACCCCCGGAATGAACACAGGGCAGTTGCTAGAACGTTATCGCGATAATAATTTTGCGAAACAACTTGAAAAACTCGCAACATGGAACGATATAGAAATAGAGGAAATAGCGGAAAATACCTTTATAGATGCTCTAAATCATCTATTTAATAGCGCCCTCGATGAGCGTTTCGACTATCTAATAGCGAAAGAACGAACACAAAGGCTGACACCTGAAGAGCGCGAAGAAGTCCGTCTAATCACTCTTTCACGAGTGAAAACATAAAGCATCCAAAAAATAGTATACAAAACGGCTTAAGTGCCGCATATAACAAGGCAAATGCCTGTAAATGCTACGAAATATAAAGGGCGTAGCGCGTAGTCAAATGTCCCTTTAAATGTTCTTGTTGGCCGTTAGTTTCGCCGACCGACACCAATTTAAATACTCAGAAGTGTGGATACCGTCTTATGGAGCAAAACCCGCAGTCACAGCTTAAGCTACTCGTCACCAAGGGTAAAGAGCAAGGTTACTTAACTTATGCCGAGGTAAACGACCATCTGCCGGAAGATATCGTCGATTCAGATCAGATCGAAGATATCATCCAGATGATTAATGACATGGGCATCCAGGTCATGGAAGAAGCACCTGATGCCGATGATTTAATTTTGGCTGAAAATACTTCCGACACGGACGAAGATGCGGCAGAAGCCGCAGCTCAAGTATTATCCAGTGTTGAAAGTGAAATCGGCCGTACCACTGACCCTGTTCGCATGTACATGCGCGAAATGGGAACCGTCGAATTGCTCACCCGTGAAGGTGAAATCGACATTGCAAAACGTATTGAAGATGGTATCAATCAGGTTCAGTGCTCTGTCGCTGAATACCCTGAAGCTATCACCTACTTACTTGAACAGTATGACCGCGTTGAAGCTGGCGAAAGCCGCTTATCTGACCTGATTACAGGGTTTGTTGATCCGAATGCGGAAGAAGATTTAGCTCCTACAGCTACTCACGTAGGTTCTGAACTTCCACAAGAAGAGCTAGATGACGACGACGAAGAAGAAGATGAAGACGGCGATGACAGCGATAGCGATGACGACAACAGCATCGATCCTGAATTAGCACGCCAAAAATTTTCTGATCTTCGTGAACAGTATGAAAAAACGCGTACCCATATTAAACAATATGGTCGTAGCGATGCGAAAACTGTGGCAGCTATCGAGCAATTGTCCGAAGTTTTCAAAGAGTTCCGTTTAGTACCTAAGCAATTTGACTATCTGGTCAATAACATGCGTGAAATGATGGATCGCGTTCGTCTGCAAGAACGTACCATCATGAAACTGTGTGTTGAGCAGTGCAAAATGCCTAAGAAGAACTTCATTACCCTATTCAGCGGCAATGAAACCAGCGAAACTTGGTTAACCGCAGCAAAAGCGATGAACAAGCCGTGGTCTGAAAAACTGCTGGAAGTGGAAGAAGAAGTTCTGCGTTGTCTGCAAAGACTGCGTCAAATCGAAGAAGAAACTGGCCTGACAATTGAACAGGTTAAAGATATCAACCGTCGTATGTCTATCGGTGAAGCGAAAGCGCGTCGTGCGAAGAAAGAAATGGTTGAAGCAAACTTACGTCTGGTTATCTCTATCGCGAAGAAATACACCAACCGTGGTCTGCAATTCCTTGATTTGATTCAAGAAGGTAATATCGGTCTAATGAAAGCGGTTGATAAGTTTGAATACCGCCGTGGTTATAAGTTCTCAACTTATGCAACATGGTGGATCCGTCAGGCTATTACCCGTTCTATCGCTGACCAAGCACGTACAATTCGTATTCCGGTTCACATGATTGAAACTATCAACAAATTGAACCGTATCTCTCGTCAAATGCTGCAAGAAATGGGCCGTGAGCCATCGCCAGAAGAACTGGCAGAACGCATGCTAATGCCGGAAGATAAAATCCGTAAAGTACTGAAGATTGCGAAAGAACCAATCTCCATGGAAACGCCAATCGGTGATGATGAAGATTCACATTTAGGCGATTTCATTGAAGATACCACATTAGAGTTACCGTTAGATTCTGCAACATCAGAAAGCTTACGTTCGGCAACTCATGAGGTTCTGGCTGGCTTAACCGCTCGTGAAGCAAAAGTTCTGCGTATGCGTTTCGGTATCGATATGAACACTGACCACACCCTTGAGGAAGTGGGCAAGCAGTTTGATGTAACCCGTGAACGTATTCGTCAGATTGAAGCAAAAGCGCTGCGTAAATTACGTCACCCAAGCCGCTCAGAAGTTCTGCGCAGCTTCTTAGACGAATAAGCAATAACCGTCTTCAAGTCTAAAAAATCAAACACCTGCTCCGGCAGGTGTTTTTTTATTCAATAACCGCTAAAAAACATATTTTCCTATTAAGCCACTAATATTGGCGTTTCATGCAGATACAGCCAATGACATTTCCCATCTTCAATTTTTATACACACTGTCGACGTGCGACTATTTTCTTTGCCAGCCAAGGTCTGATGTTCTAAATATTGTATCCAATATGTATTGCCATCACACTCAAACAGCGGCTGAATATTTCTAATTTCAATAACTAATGAAGGTCTAACACCTCTGTTTTTACTAAACAACTCAGATGCCTGCTGTGCATTCATCGAGGCACCTTGAATAGTGACCATTTTAAATGTCTTATCAAAGCTCCCTAATAAAGCCTGAAGACTTTCACCTTGATCTCGCCCCGTAAATACATCCTCAATGAGCATATGGACATCAATAATATTCTGTATAGCTAAAGACATTTGTGGATTCATTTTATTTTCCTTTAAATACTGAAATTAACGATAGCAGACCCAACAGTGCTGCAATAAAAAAAGTATATTGGTAACGAATTAACTCTGATGAAAATGAAATAAGGTTAAACACTGAAATAAGTACGACCGTCCCTACACTGAAAGCTACCTGACGGTTAATATTCCACAACACGCTACCTTGCAGTAAATCTTTATCTTTAAAATCAATTAATGCACTAATTTGAGCCGTATTTGCACTTATTCCCCCGCCCATTCCCATCAATAAATAAGCAGTAATCAATAATGCTAACTGACTTTGACTGTCTATCCAGAACAGCGTAAGAATCCCAACACTGTGCAAAATAATCCCCACCACAAAGAGGTTTCTCTTACCAATACGATGATAAAAATAGCCTCCTGTCACCATGGAGATCAGAGCGCCAGCTGCATATACCAGCATAAACATGCCTGTTTGCTGCGCATTAAACCCAATATTATTTTGTAAGTTAAAAATATTCAGTAAATTAACACCGGTGAAAATTCCAGGCACCGCGTAATAAACAATAAATCCATTACGTAAATTATAATTCTTCAGTAATAGCAAATTTAAAATAGGCGCTCGGCATTTTTGGGCATATTTTAAATATATCCTCAGTAAAGCCGCAGAGACGCCAAAACTCAATAAAGCCAATACCCAACTTTGCTCATCGTTATACAGAGTAAATGAAAGTAATAAACCCAACAAACTGAGACTCACTAGCAGTAAGCCGATAATATCGGGCTTTTCTCGAAGTTGTTTTTCACCATCCTTGACCCAGACCCATGCAAGTATTGATGCTAATAATGCGAATGGAAGATTGGCAAAGAAGACCCAACGCCATGAAAATGAATCAATAATCATACCGCCAATTGCCGGTGAAAATGCAGGTGCAATTAAGGCAACAGTCATAATCAAAGTTGATATTTTTTGGCGTTCTTGATTGGGAAATAGCCCAAACACTAATGCTTGCCCAACCGGAATTAATAATCCGCCAGAAACGCCTTGAATAAAGCGCCAGAAAATTAAACTATAAATCGAATCACTGAGCCCACATAACCCAACGGAAAGCGAAAATAGCAACATGGAATACGTGAGTAGCTTTCTTTCTCCCAAACGTCCAGCCAGCCATAAGCTAATGGGCATAATCAGCACTAGTCCTAAAATATAAGCATTGGCGACCCAAGCCACCATCGACTGGCTTGTCGAAAAAGCTGATGCAATATCAGGCAGCGCAATAGCAGACATAAAAATGTTAATACAATCAATAAAAAAACCGAGAAGAAATACTGTCGCAATTTGATAACGATATGACATGGTGACCTCCGGTTGCAAAGAGTAGAGCTCAGCCCTTCTCCTGTCGATGCAAAGGAAGTAAAATCATTGTTTAATTCAATCAAACAATCGAGTTGATTATGCAAAAAAATCTCAAGCAAATTACCAGCTTTCTTCAAGTTGTCGATTCCGGCTCTTTTACAAAGGCTGCCGAGGTTTTAGGACTAAGTCGCTCGATGGTAAGTATTGATATAAAACAGCTAGAAAAAAGCTTAAATGTCAGCTTATTGGTGCGAAATACACGCAATATTGCACTCACTGAGGTAGGAAAACATTTCTACGATGATTTTAAACGGATTCAATTACAGATTGAGGAAGCGTTTGAAAGGAATCAAAACTTAGCGACCAATATTACGGGGACATTGCGCTTTTCTTCCACAAACGAATTTGGGCAACGTTATGTTTTGCCACTGATTCCAGAATTTTGCCGGCAATATCCTCAACTGCGTCTGCAATACAGTTTCAATTCATCTTTTGATGATTTATTGGCAGAAAAACTCGATATTGCCATCCGCTTAGGAAATTTAAAAAACTCCTCCCTAAAATCGAGAAAATTAGGGGAATATGCCATTTATTTAGTCGCAACCGCGGAATTTCTCGAACAATATCAGGTTGAAAATGTGGATGATTTAGCCAATATTCCGTGGATCACCCATACTTTGCTGAACTTACAAGATAGCCAATATGCTCTACAGAACCGTCACGGTGAAAAGTTTGAGTTGCCTCTATTAAACAGCCAGTACGAATCTAATTCCGCAGAAACTATCCGCCAGCTTGCATTAGCATCACTCGGTGCCGCTATTTGTCCGGCATGGCTAGTTGAAGAGGATTTAAATGCTCATCACTTAATCCGTTTACTTCCAGATCTTGAACTCCCCAAACAAAATATTCAGCTGCTCTACCCGAACACCCAAAATCTCCCCGCTAAAACACGGGCATTTATTGATTTTTTGGTTAAAAAAATCGATCTGTGATTAGGCTTCAGCCACCGTCCATACCTTGGTACACACTTTCTCTAACAGCGCTTTATTGTGGCTAAAAACAATCATTGCCAGAGGACGTTGCTGTGAAATACGGATCAAATGCTGCCACACTTCCTTTTGTAAATGCGCATCTAATTGGGCAGTCATCTCATCTGCGATTAATACTTGAGTGCGGGGATCGAGTGCGCGAAGCAGCGCAATACGTGCTAACTCTCCACCCGATAATTCACTTGGGCGCCGTTCTAGCCATTGAGGTTTTATCGATAACCAATCTAGCCATTGGGCATCCGGCTCCCATGCATCGCGTACACTGGAACCTACGGTACGATAAGGATTAAAACTTTTTTCTGGGTGCTGCGGGACTAGCTGAATAGGGCAATAACCGCGATGAGGAACAGGTTCACCATTCAATAAAACTTGCCCATCAGTGGGTTTTTGCCACTGCCCAAGCACTCGTCCTAGCGTCGTTTTCCCAAATCCACTGGGAGCGGAAATGCCAAGCCGTTCATTATCTGCCAATGACAAATTCAGATTATCCCACAGCACTCTGCCTGCCTGTTCAATACGCAAGTTTTGTATTTCCAGCATGCAGCTACCTCCACTCATCCAGCATCATAAATTGATGTTCTGGCAGCGCATTCCACAAAGATTGAATCCACTGACCACCACCGCCTTGTTTGAGTTTTTGGCTGCTCAGCACCTCTTCTAGTGCCCCATTACGCAATAATGCTACACGGTCGGCAAAGCGCACCGCCATTGCTAGATCATGAGTTACCCACAACACACCACGCCCATCTCGACATAGAGATTTGATATTGTCGAGTAACTGTACCGCATGCTCGTCATCCAGCCACGAGGAGATTTCATCCGCCAAAATATATTCCGCGCGCGATAAGGTGGCGCTACTCGCTAATACCCTTTTCGCCATTCCCCCTGAGAGCTGGCTTGGGTAGTGATTCACAAGGCTAGATTGCAAACTATATTCTTGTAGATGCCGAGCGACATCGTGCATTTTAATATGTTGCCCACTAAGTACGGCGGCACGCTCAAGCTGAGGACCAATTTGAATCAATGGGTTTAAGGCGCTGACCCCTTGAGGTACGTAACACAGAGAATTCCCTCGATACTGAGATTTCGTTTTTTCCGTCAATGGCTGACCATTGAGCTCAATGGTCCCTTGGCAACGCATATTTTCGGGTAATAATCCCAATGCACTTTGCAGTAATAAACTTTTACCTTCACCGCTACCACCAATCAACGCCACCATTTCACCGGGTTGAATATCCAGAGAAATATCATGCAATAACGGAGACCACTGCTTTCTCCCCAGCCAGCGGTATTGCGCTACGTCGATGGTAAGATTTTCAAACTTCAGCATACTGCGCCCCTTAACCATAACCGTTGGACTGATTTAGCAAATTGGTCAAACAACAACACTAGCCCCATCAATGCAGCACCAGGAAATACCACCATCCACCAAGCGCCCGTACTCAAATAACGTAATGCCTCGGACAGTAAAATCCCTAAAGAAGGCTCATGAGGTGCTAGCCCAAAGCCAAGAAAGCTGAGTGCCGCACTGTGTAAGACAGAATGTGGAAACATCAATAATGTTCCGACCATCCATTGAGGGAGTAGCATGGGCAGATAGTGATACCGTAGGCGCCATAACGCACTGTTGCCAATACGGTGGGATAACATAATGTAATCAGTTTGCTGAACACGCAGAAGCTCTGAACGTAAGATAAGCGTTAATTTAGGCCAATGAGTTAATGCCACCGCCAAAATCACCCCCATCTTTCCGCCCCCTAGCGTAAAGCAGATCAACACCAATAACAGTAGATGAGGCAAAGCAAGCAGCGCATCAATCACGCCGCGAACCATATAATCCATACTTTTATTCAGTGAAGATAATCCCGCCATGACTAAGGCGATCATTCCACTGGTAATCGAGGCGGTTAAGCCGATTTGTAAACTGGTAGCAAGCCCTTGAAATGTGCGTTCAAAAAGATCACGCCCCAAATTATCGGTGCCAAATAAATGCAGTAATGAAGGGGCTTGTCGCCTATCGAGTAGGCTCATTTCAATATCAGAGGAGAGCAGCCAAAACGCGTAGCCACCCAATAAAATTAGGCAACTTAATGACAGGATCAGTGTGATCAAAGCTCGATTCGGGTTATAAGTCATGATTCTCTTATCACTCCTTTATTTACCCGTTTCAATAACAAATCTGCTAGGGTATTGCTGATGAAAATCAGTACTGCACAAAGCATCACAATTCCCATTAACAATGGCACGTCTCCGCGTAACCCAGCATCAATTGTCGCTTGCCCTAGCCCTGGATATGCAAACACTTTTTCCGCTAATAACGCACCGCTAAATAGCTCCCCCACAGAGGCAAACTGCAAACAAATTGCGGGTGTTATCGCATGTTTGAGCACATGAAACCTCATCATCGACCACCCTTTATCCCCTTGAGCTTGTGCATAATGGATAAACTCACTGTTCATGACTTCTACCACCTTCGAACGGGTGTGTAGAGCTATCGTTCCTACCCCCAACATCCCTAAGGCAATCACCGGTAAAATTAAGTGATGAATTTTTTGTGAGAACGTCGCCGTTTGTTCGTCCAGACCAATTGGCCATGCACAGCAGATCGGCGCCCATTTTAAGGTGACAGCAAATAAGGAAAGCAGTAATAAACCGACCCAAAAGACCGGAATGGAGGCAAGTAAATAACAAAATGTAGAAATAAGTTTATCGGGCCAGCGATTCAAGTAACGTCCCGCCACCAACCCAAGTCCAAACCCAACAACACCGGAAAAAACCCATGCGCTTCCCAGTAGTGCCAGTGACGGAACAATACGATCAGAAATGACTTGGAGAACCGGAGTATTGTATAGCATCGAATACCCCAAATCCCCTTGTAGCATTTGAGAAAACCAACGCCAGAACTGCATCCATAACGGTTGATCTAGCCCCCAGCGCGCCGCGATCAGCGGGTATTGCTCTGGAGGCACATGCATCAGATCGTTACCAATATAGGCTTTGATTGGATCAATCGGCGAGTAACTCAGTAGGATAAAGATCCCCACGGCAGTTACCGTTAACAGGCAGATAAATCGCAATAAAAGCCCAAAGGTTGTTCGCATTACTGACAGGTCCACTTCCACTCATCAACATTGTTCAACACAGACCAAGAGCCGTGAATTTCGGGAGCACTTTTACCTAAATCCACACATTGATTTGATAAGTAAATATGCTGAACATTCATAAGCCAAGCCCATGCAGCATCCCCTTGGATACCAACGCCGACTTTGCCATTCCAATCCACTTGTTGCCATAATGGGATCGCTGCATCTTGGTCTGGCTGGCGTAAAGCCGCTTCGATGATTTCATCCACCGCAGGGTTTTTATAGTAGCCCGCGTTATAGAAGCCGACACCTGCCGCTTTGCTGCTGTAGTTATGCACCAGTTCCATTGGATCTAAACTCCCCCAACCAAATAGCGTTGGGTTGGCATGCATATGTCGCTCAACAGTTTCCCAGCTTCCTGATTTTAAATCCATTTCAATACCGAGCGGTTTTAAGCTTGAGCGAATGGCTTGCGCTAAATCACGGCGAGTGGTGTCACCGCTAGCGTACCAGAGGGTCAATTTAGCCACTTTGCCATTCTTCTCTCTCAAACCATCTTTATTCAGCTTCCAGCCCGCTTCTTCCAAAATGGCTTTCGCTTTATCTAAATCCCCATCTTTGAATGACGATTTAGGGTTATTCCAAGGTAACCCAGCGACACCGGTATAGGCAGGAACAGCAAATCCTTCAAGAACAGATTCTGCTAATAATTTGCGGTCTAACGCGTAGTTAATCGCTTTACGGATAGCCACATCGGAAGTGATATCGTTACCAATAGGGTTGCCTTGTGCGTCTTTTTCACCCGCGGGTGGAATTGGGAATGAGATACCCCGGTTTTCTACACTGTAGCGTTCAATCAATTTCATGTTGGGTACATCACCCGCATGGCTCGCCACAGCAGGAGGAATGCGAACAACTTCTAACTGTGCGCTTTGTGCCGCCGCAAATGCAGCATCTTCGTCAAGGAACACAAACACCATTTTGTTGTAGTCGTTTTTAGGTCCTGCATAGTACGGGTTTTGCTCAACAATCAGCTGCTGACCAGGTTGAAATGCCACTAAACGGTACGGACCTGCCCCAATCGGATTATGTGCATACGTTTTCGCATCATATTTATCCGCAGAGACGATCCCCAACGAACCGAGCACATTGATAAAGGTACTTTGCGGGGAGGACAACGTGATTTTAACCGTTAGCGGATCAATCTCTTCCGCTTTAGCAAAGTTCCCCATATCCACTTTACCGCCGCTCGCGGCAGCATTGTTGTAGCTAAATACGACGTCTTTTGCAGTTAACGGTGAACCATCTGAAAATTTCAGATCTTTTTTCAACGTTAGCGTCCACTCTTTACCATCCGCATTATGCTGGTAATTTTCCAGCATATAACTGTGCCAAGACAGATCTGCCTTTTGTTTCAAGAGCGGGCTATGCAGGAGCAGATAACTACCATGGCTCCAACCCAACATTGGGTCAAAACCTTCTGTGGGTTCTGCGCCAATGGCGAGTCGTAAAGTGTGTGCCGAGGATGCGGGCTCAGCCGCTTGTGCTTGGAGAGTCAATCCCATTAGGCACATGGCAACCGCTAATTTTTTAATCATATATCCCTCTAATCAGTGATTCTTATTTTTGGGTATGGCTTTAGGATACCAACAACTAACAAATTCGAGGTAATGGCTCACTATGTGGCAAGTCTAGCAGGCGAGAAGCACCGAAAATGCCGACTAGCTTGACCTGCTTGTTTTCAGTCACACTGCCAATAGTTTTTGCATGAATACCCAATGGGTGTTGATGTAACGCGGCTAAAACTTGCTGTTCAGCCTCAGGTTTCACCACAATCACCAACTTGCCCTCATTTGCAAAATTAAGTGGTTCTAAACCTAATAATTCACACACACCACGAACCGCTGAAGAGACAGGTAAATCATCTTCATTGATGGAAATACCACAGCCACTCGCTTCGGCAAATTCATGCAAAATCGCATTCACACCACCACGGGTTGCATCACGTAATGCACGTACGCCATCAATATGACGTAGCGGTTCAATAATGGGTGTCAAAACCGCACAATCACTACTGAGTTGACCTTCCAAACCTAACTGTTCACGCAAATTCAGAATGGTTGCTCCGTGGTCTCCCAACGTTCCGCTGACAATCACTTTGTCGCCCACTTCAATTTGCTGTGCACCCCAGTGTATTTCTGTTGGTATCACCCCAATGCCTGCGGTATTGATAAAAATTTTATCTGCTGCGCCGCGCTGTACGACTTTGGTATCTCCAGTCACGATCTGTACCCCTGCCGCTTTAGCGGTTGCAGCCATCGACTCAACGATGATTTGCAATTCTGAGAGAGGTAAACCTTCTTCTAAAATAAAACCGCAAGAGAGGTATTTGGGTACAGCACCACTGACAGCTACATCATTCACAGTGCCACACACCGCAAGTTTCCCAATATTGCCACCAGGGAAAAAGACGGGGTCAATCACATAACTATCGGTACTAAACGCTAAGCGGTCACCTAACGCGGTCATTTCGGCAAGAGAGAGACGAGCTTGATCTTCACGTTCATCGAGTGCTTGGTTAGCGAACGCCTGTAAAAACAGCTCTTCAATCAGCTGCTGCATCGCTAAACCACCGCTACCATGAGCCATAGTGACCACATTTTTAGTATCTGAGCTCATTTTACGCCTCCCGACGATATTGGTAATACGCAGCGCAGGCACCTTCAGAAGAGACCATCAGTGCGCCAAATGCAGTTTGTGGTGTACAACGTTGCCCAAACAGTGGGCATTCATTCGGTTTACAGCGCCCCGTTAGCACGTCACCACAACGCGCTTGAGGGTCATCCGACACTTGATGAGGCTGAATATTAAAACGCAGCTCAGCATCGAATATTTGATAATCAGGCGTTAATTGAACACCAGAACCAGCAATTTCGCCTAGTCCACGCCATTCGCTGGAGGCTTTCAACTCAAAAACCTCATCTAAGGCTTTCAAAGCCAGTCGATTGCCTTCATCCGCCACAATACGTTTGTATTGATTTTCTACCTCACAGCGCCCCTCTGCAATTTGATCCACCAGCATGGCAAGAGATTGCAAAATATCGAGAGGTTCAAAGCCCGTTACAACTAACGGTTTATGGAATTCTTGAGTAATAAATTGGTAAGGATGAGACCCTATCACCATGCTGACGTGCCCCGGCGCAAGGAAACCATCTATTCGCACATCAGGCTGTTCAAGTAAGCTACGAAGCGTTGGGATAATGGTGATATGTTGGCAAAATACGGAAAAATTTTTCACTTGGCGCAAGCGCGCTTGCTGCAATGTTAGCGCAGTGCTTGGCATGGTAGTTTCAAAACCCAACCCAAAGAATACGACTTCACGCTCAGGATTTTGCTGAGCAAGATTTAATGCATCTAATGGCGAATAGACGATCCGCACATCTGCACCACGGCGTTTGGCATCAAGCAGTGAACCATTTTTGCCCGGCACTCGCATGGCATCACCATAAGTACAAAAAATGACCTCTGGACGTTCTGCAATTTCAATGCAGCCATCAATTCGTCCCATTGGTAACACACAGACAGGGCAACCGGGTCCATGTACAAATTCAATTTCAGGAGGAAGAAGCTGGTCAATACCAAACTTGAAAATCGCATGGGTGTGTCCACCACACACTTCCATTAGCTGCAATGGGCGCTGCTTGGCTCTTGGGATATCCGCAATGCGCTTGCGGATATGCGCCAATAATGCTTTTGCCAAGGCAGGGTCGCGAAACTCATCGACGTACTGCATCTGTTGCTCCCGAATTTAACCCAGTAAAATCACCCACTTCATGATCTAATTGGCTCATCGCCATTAGTGCATCAAGGGTAGCTTGAGCTTCTTCTTCGTTAATCACACTCATCGCGAAGCCAACGTGCACTAAGACCCATTGACCTAATAAATCCGCGGTGTCACCTTCGCAAATCAACCCAATATTGACATCGCGTTTTACGCCACAAACATCAACTTGCGCCAATTGGTGGACATCTTCGCCCACCGCGACGATTTTACCCGGTATTCCTAAGCACATAGCTGAGTCTCCAGCCACGCAAGCCAAGCTTCCATTCCTTCACCACTGGTGGCAGAGACTTTTATCACTTGGATATTCGGATTCACTCGTTTTGCATTAGCGATACACGCTTCAACATCAAAATGCAGATACGGTAATAAATCGATTTTGTTCAGGATCATAATGTCTGATGCGGCAAACATATGTGGGTATTTCAATGGTTTGTCTTCACCTTCAGTGACAGACAATACCGCAACTTTATGGCGCTCACCGAGATCAAAGCTCGCAGGGCAAACTAAATTACCCACGTTTTCGATGAACAGTAAGCTATTGTCATCTAAGCCTAAACGGTCTACTGCATCATGCACCATTTGTGCATCTAAGTGACAACCTTTACCGGTGTTCACCTGAATCGCAGGGACGCCCGTTTCACGAATACGCTGAGCATCGTTCGTGGTTTGCTGATCGCCTTCAATCACTGCACAGTTGAGTTTGTCACGTAAGCGTAAAAGTGTTTCCGTCAGTAAAGTGGTTTTACCGGAACCTGGGCTAGAAACCAGATTCAACGCGAGAATATTTTTCGCTGCAAAATCTTCGCGATTATGCTCAGCTAGATGGTTGTTTTTATCCAAAACATCCATCTCAATTTGTAACATGCGTTTTTGGCTGATGCCCGGCGCATGGGTTCCCGCTTCACCTTGACCATAGTCTAGGTCATGGTGGTCACCTGCGGGGGCAAAAGAAGATTCTGTTTCATGACTATGTTCATGAGCATGCGGGTGCTCGTGCTCATGTTTATGCTTATGTTTATGCTTATGTTTTTCAATCTTCACGCCGCAAGTTTCGGGTTCTGATTGATAGTAATGATTCACATCACCTTGATGATAATAATGGTGATGGATAATCACCGTTTTGCCACTGTGTTGCGCCGCATGATCGTGGTCATGCTCATGGTGATGATGGTCATGTTCGTGATGATGATCATCATGCTGATGCGAATGGTGGTCATGGTGGTGATGATCATGAGAATGTGGATGATGATGTTCATGATCATGGTGATGTTCGTGTTCATCACCTTCAATTCTGCGCTCTCCCGAAGCACAGCCGCAAGTACTACACATAATGATTACTCCATAAGTGAGTGATGAAGTTAGCTTAGTGCAACATCAAAAAAATAGGTTGATTCACCGCAAGGTCAATTCACAATTTCCTATCTAAATCACACAAAAGATTCTTAGATCAAAAATCTATTCGATTTCTAATTCTTTGATTCGCAGACTGTCACCGTTTTCAACTTTGAGGTTAAAACCGTGGCATTTAGGACAAGCGGCATCGTGAGTGTGGACATCAACACTTTCACTACAATCCCAACACCATGCTTGAGCAGGACGATAGAGGATATGTAACTGACTACCGTGTGCCACGGTACCGCGGCACGCGATATCAAAACAAAAACACAATGCACTCTCTTCAATACAAGAGAGTGCACCAATTTCCAACCAAACGCCTGTCACCTTCTTGACCTGATGCTGTCTTGCTTGCTGCTCAATAATCTCAACAGCACTTTGGCACAAAGAGACTTCATGCATTATTGGTCTCCCAAATAACGAGCGAAGACTGCGCGACGCTCCGGTGATTTAGGGACATTAGGGTCCGTCACAGGTAGAGAGAGCAACATCCGAGCACAATCATCCGTCAGATGCTGACCCTGTATTGCAGTCAGCTTTCTGTCTAATGGTGACATTAAGGAACACGCTAAATATTGCGTTAGCCCTTCCAGCTCCCCAACGGTGTAAGTCATTTCACCATAAGGGAGGATCAAACCTAGCTTCTCACCGACAGTACGGTACTCCCAATACTGGTCAGGACCCGGAAGAATAATCGCACTCAACATCCAAGGCGTGATCACCGCCCCAACCCACTGGTTTTCAAACAACGAGAATGAACTGGCATAGATACCCATCGTCGGATGCAAAAAAGACAAATCATGCATCGACTGCTCAGCAACTCGTTCAAAAGCAGCCTGAACTAAAGGCTGCGGGTTTTGTGAGTAAC
Organism: Providencia sp. PROV209; assembly: GCF_028479485.1. Classification (NCBI taxonomy): domain Bacteria; kingdom Pseudomonadati; phylum Pseudomonadota; class Gammaproteobacteria; order Enterobacterales; family Morganellaceae; genus Providencia; species Providencia sp. PROV209. The sequence goes on from NZ_JAMPNR010000013.1 coordinate 135,059, forward strand.
CTTGGATCTCTTTTGGCATGGATTCATTAGGCATGGAGACACTCTTCTTTTTCAGTAATCTCTAACCCTTCACTGCGCAGAACTTCAATCACTTTTTGCAGCGCAGGCTCTAACGCAGCTTGCCCTGTTGCCGTTAAACCGATATGAGGTTCTAAGGATTCAGGTACAATCCCCACTAGCGTCAACCGCTTCGGAAATTCATCTGTTAGATGCAGTGCCGATAGCACATCGGAAAGCCCTAACTGATGGGGTGAGATTTTACGGGTAAACAACGCGGGCACTTCCGCATCGCGTAGTACCAAAATGCTGCCAGGCTGCTGACTCGACAGCACGACATCCGCAATAATCAGATGGTCACGGTCTGCCATGGCGCCAATGAGCTCCATGCCCGCTGTACCGCCATCTAATACCTCAACACATTCAGGTAAGTGATAACGATCTTCGAGCGCTTCAACAATTCGCACCCCAATACCTTCATCACTCAACAGAATATTACCAACACCTAAGACTAATATACGCATTAGAGCACCTTCACCTTAGTGACTTCAGAGCCTTCGGTATCAACGATATGCACAGCACATGACATGCATGGATCGAAGGAGTGGATAGTTCTGACCACTTCTAATGGTTTGGATGGATCGGCAACGGTTGTGCCTACCAGCGCTTGTTCATATGGACCCGGTTCATCATTGAAATTACGCGGACCAGAGTTCCAAGTTGATGGTACAACAGCTTGATAGTTTTCGATTTTACCGTCTTTCACAACCACCCAGTGAGATAACAGACCACGAGGAACTTCACCAAAACCGACCCCTTTAATCACGGTATCTTGTGGGAAATTTGGCTTGATAAAGGTTGTGTGGTCGCCTTTAGCAATATTATCTACCAGTGCTTGCCATTGAATAGACAAGGTCTCATTTAGCACACAGCAACGAACAGTACGACCGATAATGCGTCCGAGTGTTGATTCGAGCTGATCTTTGGTGATCGTATTACCTGTTAAGGTTTGATACAGACCGACAACATCATTAAAGTGTTTTTCAGTTGGCTCATGTTTCGCGGCTAATTTACACAGCAAGTCAGCTAATGGTCCCACTTCGACGGTTTTATCGTAGAAAGTTGGAGCCTTAACCCAAGAATATTTACCGTCATCATCCCAGCCAGTGTAGTCAGGAATTGTGGTACCTTCCCAAGGTGCTTGAGGCTCATTATCTTTGTACCATGCGTGTTTACTGCTTTCTTTGATACCGTTAATCAGGTATTCATCCGTATGGCTAGTAATTGGGCGATAAGTACTGAAATCCCCATTTTCCAAATAACCACCCGGTAGCAAGAAACTGCCATTTTTGTTATCCATTGGCATTTCAGGCACGCACATATAGTGCTTCGCACCTTTACCCATTTCCAACCATTCTGGATAACCTGAAGCAATCACCGCTGCATCAATTTTGTACACTTGCTCAATGAAATCCCCTAAACGATCAATAAAGGATTTCACATACATTAAGCGTTCAAGGTTAAGCACACCTAAACCATCAAGGTTAATAGGGTTAGCAACACCACCTACTGCAAGGTTTTGAATGTGTGGCGTTTTACCACCAAGTAACGCAACAATACGGTTGGCATCACGTTGGCATTCCAGTGCTTGTAGGTAGTGAGCCACAGCAATTAAGTTCACTTCAGGCGACAGTTTCATCGCTGGGTGACCCCAATAACCATTAGCAAAAATACCTAGCTGACCACTTGCCACTAAATCTTTAATTTTGTTCTGAACGCGGGTGAACTCTTCTGGGCTATTTAACGACCATGTAGAGACCCCTTTCAGCATATTTGCCGCTTTCGTCGGGTCTGCATTTAATGCGGAGGTAATATCGACCCAATCTAGCGCAGACAGTTGATAGAAATGCACAATATGGTCTTGGATGGTATGTGCCGCCAAAATCATATTACGGATATATTGCGCGTTCACAGGCACTTCAAGATTAAGTGCGCTTTCAATTGTACGGACAGAAATAATTCCGTGAACCGTCGTACATACCCCACAAATACGCTGCATGATCATCCACGCATCACGAGCATCTTTCCCTTTAACGATTTCTTCCATACCACGCCACATGGTGCCGGATGCCCACGCTTTTGTGACTTTTCCATCTTCGATTTCGCAATCAATGCGTAAGTGACCTTCGATACGAGTTACCGGGTCGATTGTTATACGTTGGCTCATGCTTTACCTCGGGCCTGAGAAGGACTTGAATTAGATTTTTTTAACGCTGGAATAATTGGTAATAGGCGAACTAGCAAGATGTATGCACACACCTCAATGGCCACAAAACCAATAGAAATTAAGATCTCTTCTGCGGTTGGGAAATAGTCATATCCACCGCCAGGATTGAACGCAATCAGTGAATAGCTCATACGCCACAGCGCAGAACCTAGCAACATGCTTAATCCACTGAGATACAACCATCTTGAGTCAGTACGTAAAGATGGCATGCGGAAAATGATCAACGGGATGACCATTAACGCAGTCTCAATCCAGAACATCATGGCGTAGAAATCTAACGCCATTACATAGTGCATTTTGCCGCGGTAAATCAGTTCACCGAAGCGGCAAACCAAAAACAGCACTAAGAACACTTGAAGGATATTGGTTAGCTTAACAAACAGTGGTCGTTCATCTGCCCCTTGCCCTTTTAGCGCAGACTGAAGTAATGAGCCTTCAAAAATCACAATCGAGAAGCCCATAATAAAGGCCGTCAATAGCGATAATAGCGGCAACATTTCATAGCTTTGCCAGATAGGGTGCACCTTGTGCCCTGCCGCAATCATGAGCGAACCCATCGATGATTGGTGCATCATTGGTAGCAATGCTCCCAAGGCAATGATGAAAAACATCACTTTATTCAAGCGTTTTAATGACACTTTCCAATTGAAGCGCTCACAAATTGCAGGTGCAAATTCCAGAGCCATCACACCGATGTAGATAGTCATACACACCGCAGTTTCAAACAGCACGGAGTTGGTATTAAAGTACCCTGGAATATAGAAGTAAGGCAGGTTCCAGTAACGCCCCACGTCGATGGTGATGGATAATCCCCCGAGGGAGTAACCAAATAAGCTAGCAAGTAGCGCAGGACGTACTAATGGGTGATATTCACCACGGTTAAATACGTATACCGCCCACGCTAATGCCCATCCACCACAGGCAAAACCGGTACCAATCAGTAAGTCAAAGGCAATCCAGATCCCCCATGGGAACCCACCGTTCAGGTCAGAAACTGACCCCAAACCGAACACTAAACGTTTTACAATCAAGATCAGGCACAGGATGACAAAGGGTCCGAAGACAATCACTGGCCAACTGACTAAACGCCCGCCTAGCGGCTGTTCTTTATCATGCGTCGCCATTAGAGTCGTCTCCCTTATCCTTATGAACCGAGTTCTTATGAGACTGATCGTCATGAGATTGCTCGTCATGGGATTTGTCGTCATGAGAATCATGATGATCCTGCTTCTTGGTATTGCGATACACTAAGAAACTGAGCCCCGCTAATGCAGCGAGAGGCAGAACCATACCTTTGTACAAGGTGTGCTGAACATTTTCAGAACGCGCACCGGTTGCCAGTTCATCTAACTCTGGCAGTCCCAGGTTTTGATATGGCACACCAGAAAGCACCATGACCTGAGTACCACCGCCTTCCAATTCACCGTAAATATGCTGCTGGTATTTCGGAGCTGGCATCACGTTCGGGTCATTGTGATGAACGGTTTGGCGAGGGAAGCCATACTCTTCGCCCACTTTCAGCGATAAACGTTTTTTCGCTTCGGCGAGGAGCTCTTCACGAGTCCCGAAGATCACCGCACCCGTTGGGCACACTTCAACACAACCCGGTAAACCACCTTTATCTAGGCGTTCTACACCTTTTTGGTTACACAGTTCGCATTTATGGATCGCCCCAAATTTGTCATCATAAGCATATTTAGGGATGTTAAATGGACAACCCACCATGCAATAACGGCAACCTGTACAGATATCGGGATCGTAATGGACGATGCCTGTTTTCGGATCTTTGGTTAATGCAGATACTGGGCAAACAGACACACAGTTCGGATCCACACAGTGCATACATTGCTTTTTAATGTAAGCGTAACCGTCTTTTTCCTGATCTTTATGTAAACCGGTTCCCTCACTCCATACTTGGATGACATTGTTGGTATAGGGCGTGAGTTTGTCATTGTTTGACCATGTTTGTGGTCCCACAGGATTGCGTTCAGGATGATTGATATCCTGACATTTGGTCACACACGCCTGACAACCGACACACAGCGTCGAGTCATACAACATACCTAATGCGTTTGGAATTGGCGGTCTATTTTCCGCTCCCGCCAAGCTTGGTGAAGTGGTGCTTGCCAGCAACGCTCCCCCAGCTGAGAGCTTAAGGAAATTTCGTCTATCCACGGTTATTCTCCCCGTGAGTTGCTATCATTGTGACGCTTTTGTCGCCCTAACTCACGCACAGCCATCACACTGACACCCGCCACAAGACCGACTACACCACCAATTAATCCCACTGCGGTTGCCGAAACCTGTCCACCTTCTTTGTTATTCAAATCTGGCTTTTCAGAACGTGGTGTTTGGTTTTCCACATTGGCTAATTGATGAATACCTTTGTGAAAACCCACGTTTTCTTCATTACAGCCGTAGCACGGGTGACCGATTGCGACAGGCCAAACACCCCCGACATCGCAAAATTGTAAGGTTGAACAGTTACCGTATGTTTCCGGTCCTTTACAACCCAAATGGTATAAACACCAACCTTCACGGTGACCAGCATCACCGAACTCTTTTGCGAAGCGCCCCGCATCAAAGTGTGGACGGCGTTCACAGTGTTCATGAATTAATCGACCGTATGCGAACATTGGACGATTTTTGCTATCCAATGCTGGTGGGCGATTAAAGGTGATGATATGCGCCACAGTCGCCAAGAAGTTATGTGGATTCGGTGGGCAGCCAGGAATATTAATGATGGTTTTGTCTTTAAGGACTTCGCTCAGACCAACCGCGCCGGTAGGATTACTCCCCGCAGCAGCAACTCCCCCCCAAGATGCACAAGAGCCGATAGCAATAATTGCCGCGGCACCTTCAGCAGCCAGACGAATATGTTCAACGATAGGTTTACCTGCAACCATGCAGTAAATACCGTCATCTTTGAGTGGAATCGAGCCATCAACGACTAAAACATATCTGCCTTTATATTTTTCAATCGCATTGTGTTTATTTTCTTCAACTTGTTCACCGAATGCGGCAGACAAGACTTCGTGGTATTCGAGAGAAATGGTATCGAGAATTAGGTTTTCGAGTGTTGGGTGAGTTGCACACAACAGTGATTCTGTACACCCTGTACACTCTTGGGCACCAATCCAAATGACTGGCGGACGTTCTGGATCACTAACCGCATCTGCCATTTGAGCAGCGGCTTTTCCACTTAACCCCATTGTCGCAGCAAGCGCTGTACATAACTTCATAAAGTCACGGCGATTAATGCCATGGGGAGAATGAATAGTGTTATCTCCTGCCATTTCTATTTCCTATTATGAGTGGCTTAGAGCCTATTTATTAGGCTATTTCTCTTTACAACCGTCGGTTCCAAAAAATAAATAAAATCCGTCACATATTAGAAATATGCATAGAGTTTTAGGTATTATTTGTATTCAAGGTCGCTTCAACAATTACACCGAATAAGCAACTTTCTTATTAGGCATTACCTGGTGTGTAAATATGAATGAGATCCTATTCCTACCGCTTTTTAATCACTTGATCTTCATCAAGAGCCAATAAGAAATTTGGTCTTTTTTAAATTTATGATAGAAAAATCGATTCAGCGTCGAGTTAAAAGATTATTTAACTTTTCATATTCGTCTCAATTTCTTTAAAAAAATGGGAGTTAAAATGTTAATTAAAATAACAAATCATCGCTATTTCATGATGTTAAAATAGAATCATTTCAAAGAGGCATTAATTAAACGAATTCCGAGTACCTTCTAAATTCGATCATTTCCTTTTACCACAAAAACAAATAAGAATTAATATCAATTAAATGAAATAAGAATTAATATCAAAAATAAATAAAGTAAAATTTATTTCTTAATATAAATCTCATAAACTTGAATAATATCTGACTATTATTCTCAGTTATTTTTTTTCAATATTGCCGCTGCTATCGCAACTTGTCCTAATGCTAATCCTCCATCCCCCATCGGTAATTGACGAGCATGGAGCACCTCAAGTGGCTGTAATTTTTCGATTAATAAATGACGTAATAATTGGTTATGGAACACACCACCAGACAACACCACTTTTTGAATACAATGCAACTTCGCTTGTTGAATAGCCAAATCAGCAAATCCTTGAGCGAGTGCTTGGTGAAAAGCATGAGCACGCTCTGCTCTTGGGGCATGATACGCAAGCCATTCACGCCAAAAAGTCTGTAAGTCCAATTGACTCCCCACCAGCGGCATCGTGACAGGATGCTGTTGAATCCGACTTTCTAATGCAAGGGCTTCGAGTTGACAAGCCGCCTCCCCCTCCCAGCTGGTTTGTTCCGGGCAAATTCCTAACGCCGCTCCAACAGCATCAAATAACCTACCTGCCGATGAGGCGGTAGGACTATTTAATCCTCGAAGAATCGCTTTTTGTAATACGGGATAAGGGAAAGGCGCTAGCACTGAAGCAATGGGCTGAGCTTGCCAATCAGGTAGATACTTTTCTAAATGAGCTAATAAATTTCGCCATGGCTGACGAGACGCTAAATCCCCGCCAGGCATGGCAACTGGCGGTAACCCACCAAGGTGTAAGCTAGAGTGATAATCGACCAGTAAACATTCACCACCCCATAACCGATTATCATCACCAAATCCCAATCCATCTAGCGCTAAACCAATGACTTTCTCATCGCCTAATGGAATACCATGTTCAATCATCGCGGCTGCAATATGAGCATGATGGTGCTGCACCTGAATCATCGGGATATGGAGCTGCTCACTCAACACCTTGCCATAACGGTGGCTGACGTAATTAGGGTGCATATCCCCCACGATGTACTCTGGTTTAAATCGGTAGATGGATTCAAAAAGTAAAATAGATTGCTGATATTGTTGGTAAATATCGACATCGTCCAAATCACCTAAATGCTGACTAAGAACCGCGCTTTTATCTCTGAGCAGACAAAAGGTATTTTTTAAGTCTGCACCCAATGCCAAGATAGAAGGAGAATGTTCAAATCCCGCAGGTAAATCGACGGCATCCGGCACATAGCCGCGTGCGCGACGCAGCATTTCGGCCTGAACTCCGTGATAACGCACTAAGGAATCATCAGCTCGCTGAACAATATCTCGGTTATGAATCAACCACAGATCCGCGATGTTTGCCAAATCAAGGAAAGCAGCTTGTGCCGTTAATACTGGCGGTTTACCGGATGCATTTCCTGACGTCATGACTAACGGTTTATTCACCTGTTCCATCAATAAATGTTGCAATGGATTTGACGGCAACATGATGCCTATTTCTCGCAGATGTGGCGCAATATTTTCACTTAGTACGCTATTTTTCCATTTATGAATCAACACTATCGGCGCCGCAGCACTTTCAAGTAAAGCACATAGCCCTTCAGTTAATGTAACGCCTTGTTCTTTTAGCCAGTCAATGGATGGAACCATGACCGCCAAAGGTTTACTTGGGCGGTGCTTACGCTGACGTAATCGCTCAATCACGTGAGTATGGGTTGCATCACAAGCCAGATGAAATCCACCAAGCCCTTTGATTGCAACGATTTTTCCATTGAGCAAGTGGCTTGCAGTTTGCTCTAGCGCTTGATGATGAGTGGCTAATATATTGCCATTTTTGTCACATAACTGAATTTCAGGACCACAGGTTGCACATGCATTGGGTTGAGCATGAAACCGACGATCCGCAGGGTTTTCATACTCTTTTTGACATTCAGGGCACAACGGAAATGCCGCCATAGAGGTATTCGGGCGGTCATAGGGCATTTGGCGAATAATCGTAAAACGGGGTCCACAATGCGTACAGTTCGCAAATGGGTAATGGTAACGGCGGTTTGTCGAGTCAAATAATTCGTCACGACACGCCTTACAGGTTGCGGCATCAGGGATCACTTGGGTATCCATCCGCCCTGCACCACTGTGACGAATAGTGAATTTTTCAGGAATTTCATCCCATTCAAAAGGTTGGGCTTGCACAGATTCAATATGGGCAAGCGGTGGACAATGTTGATATAAAAGTTGGGTAAATAAATCGATATCAGCGGTATTTAACAGGCGCACCAGAACACCTTCGCCATCATTACAGACATCGCCATTCAAGGCATATTGATGAGCAAGCTGCCAGACGTAAGGTCGGAATCCAACCCCTTGAACTTTGCCTTTGATCCGTAATTGTATTCCGTTTTTCACTCGAATGCCCTCTGGTGATAGAGACTCTATTCTCGCGCTTCTACGTACAAATAACCTAAGTTCAGATCAAAAAATGGCAGGTTTCAGTCACGATGAATTGACTCAAAACCTGCCATTTTATTTTATGCTTCGTCAATTAAGGCAATTCTACGGATAGTAAAAAGATCCCCGAATATTCGTTGGGTGTGAGATCTTTGGTTTTTCTCAATGTACTGGTGACGTTAAATGTTTGCTTCACGAACGAATCGACCGAAAGAACTGTGGATGGGCGTCCATTAACATTAATTTCTGACTCCAGTCCATCCGCCATAAAGATAAAATTATCATTATCTAAACCGGCAACTGCTGAAATTTTTACATCGGTAGGATTGGTACAACTGACAGTAAAGTTTTCGCTAACCGTATGACCATTCATCGAACTATTCGACAATGTTCCGTGATCAATATAATCCGGACCCTCAATATCACAATTTGAGATCGCAGGGTCTAACGGTGAGCAAAGAATAATGGGATTATTTGCCGTTTGCTCTCTTTGCATCACGCCAGTGTAGTGAATTCCAAGATTGAAACAATAACCCACACCAGGGCGTCTTGGGTAAAATTGCCAGCGGCCTTGAATGTTTTTATTCAATACGCCATCTTTTTGTAATGCTCTTGCGACTTCACTAAATGTTACTGGTTTTTCTTCCCAAGAACTTCTTTCCGTTAATTTCACCGTCTGGGTATCGAAGCTCACAATATGCTGAGTTCCGGCGCCGTACTGACCATCTTCCCATGTCCCCCATGAGCCAAGAAAAATGTTACATGGACAAGCACCAGATGCTTGTATCGCTAATGGACGGTTATCATGTTCTAAATCCCCACGCAGCACATATGTGGTATCCATCCAAGCACCATAGTCTGTGCGTAATTCCCCTTGCGCCGCAAATTCAGCACGTGAGAATTGAAAAGGGGCGACCACTAATAAACAGAGAAGAATAAGTCTTTTCATAATATCCTTAACAGCCGAGTTATTCGTAATAGATATTAAATGTCGTTGTAGCGCTAAACTCCCCGAGTTTAATGCTTTTATTTTTGATAGCGTCTTCTTCACCTAAAATAGAGGCTTTAAGCGGAATGACTTGAGGAAATTTATTACCGTTCATTCCTGTAATAGGATACTGGCGATTAATATCCATATTTCCCTTATCGCTAGTTAACATAATAGCGTAGCCAAGATCACCGGGATCACCATCAATCCGTAATGACCCTTTAATTTTCGAGTTACTGACCCCCGTGAATGCCATCGAAAATGAGAAATCAGGTAAGAATTCGCAATCTGAAAGTGTAATTTCAAAAGTTTCTGTAATATCTCTTTGACGGTAAAGATCTTTATCATTGACCTCGTAAAATGGCACCACCAGCTCTTCGCCGCCATTTACCACGCAAGGGATTGCATGCCTCAGTACTCCAGAAAAGTTCACTTCATCTGCGAGCACATTCCCAGTGAAATAAAGTAATAGAGTAAAGAAAATAATCCTCATTGATATGCAACCGTTAATGTCGCGCTGGCAGTAAACTCACCCGGCTGTACATTGGCAGTACTTGAACTATTTTTTACTAAAGCTGCTTTTAAATCAGGAATTTGAGAGTCAGAACGATAGGTATATACAAAATCATCATTCACTCTCAGTGTCTTTGAATCGTAATAAATTTGTAGCGCGATATCTTTTTGCTCATTGATCTTCAGCAAATCATTATCAAAGGAAGCGCGGGAGCCTTCAAAACTAAAGACCACATCGGTTCCCGATGAAATGTTGTCACATTCCCATTCGAAATCGATATCTTCGATGTATTTTTTACCATCTTTCGTCGGAACTAACGAAACCACTAAGTCATCACCAAAATCCACTTCAATCGGACGGTTATTATTGATGACACACGGTGTTCCCTCTATCAAGTTTCCTCTGAAGTTCACTTTGACAGCCTGTGCGGTACTCGCATATGTCAGGAATAAAACAACCGATAATAAGAGTTTGTTCATAAGATAATACCTTAATGATATCCTACAGTTAGTGTTGCAGCAGTAGAAAACTCACCCCCAATAGGTCTTATCCCATTAGCCAGTGCCAGTTCTGCGGTTAAAGAAGGTAAATATTGGATGTTATCAATCTCATATTGAGAACCGATATTCATTGGCTTGTTATCAATATAAAGTTTGATATTCAAACCCGGTGTATCCGCGACTTTCAGGCTGTTAGAGGTTTCTCCTTTAACGCCTTCAAACACAATGTACAGCTCGTCAAACTGAGAATCACACGTCAGATCATAAGGAACCGTTTCGGTGTATTTGCCTGAGTCAATTTGTCCAATAACAATGTCATCACCAAAATCAACGTAGATATCTTCGTTATTATTCAACACGCATCCACCGGATAAAACATTCACTCTGACCGTTACAAACTTCCCATCCGCAAATGCATTCACCGATAAAAAAAACAGTAAACTAAGACAAAACAAACTCTTAAATTTAAACATTAGATTTACCCGTTTCCATCATTTGCTTATGAGATTATTTGGCATCTTTTGCGTGACACTCTGTAGCAGAACACACAAACGGTAAATCAACCTGACCGCCGTAGTCATTGATATAGTTAATTACAGGTGATGAACCTAACTGCTCTGCGGTAATAGCAATCTTTTGCTCGGAAAATGGAGCAATATCTGTTGCCACAAACCCCTTATTTTTCTCAGCCGCTGCATTCTTTTTAATATTATTGAGTACCACGTAATAAGCCGTTGGGTTTTTCGCATAAACCTCACTGCCTTTTTTCACTAACACTAATTTATTCTGCCACGGTGAATTTTTCATTTGTGTGGAATCAACCACTAAAGAGGCTGGTCGATAGAAAAATTTCACTCGAGTTTGCAATGCAATTTGTAATACGTTGGATTTTTTACTGGTAGGTGGAATCTCTCTTAAATTAAAAAAGAACTGACTTTCTCTATCTTGTGGTAATTTCACAACGTCGGGTAAAGCTTCAATACGTAATTGGCTAGTTTGTCCTGCATTAATTCTTTGGATTGGTGGCAAAATAGTAAAATACGACGTTAACTTTTCACCTTTATCATCTTGAAACCAACCTTGAGCTAAATAAGGCAGTTGGGTATTCTTATTACTAACCGTTAATGAAACAGAGTTACTATCACCATTATAAATAATACGCGTTCTGTCCATTGAAATTGCCGAATAAGCATTCGCCGTAACGAAGCAGCCAAGTAATAATACGGATAATTTTTTCATCATAAACATTAGCCTTCTTTTAAGATTTTTATTAATTACATGGTAAGAGCAATTTGTCATAAATATTATGCTCTTCGATATTTTGTGGGAATGTTATTTTACATTCTGAACCTTGCCATGATACTTTCATTTCTTCACCAGGTCTGATTCCACCAATATAAGCTTCACCTTGATCCCCAACAATTCCTGTTGTTTTCCCAGAATCATTTCTAATATCGGCAGCAAATGGTGGATAACTACCATCTTGTAATCTCAGCGTTACCATCATTTTTATTCCTGAAATAACGTCAAAGCTACGATAACCAATGGCGCCTTCAGTTAATGTGGTTTGGGTTACTGAATCAGCAATTTCCACATCTTTAGGTAACTTGTTAATATCAACAACTACATCGGTCTTGTAGTAACTGTTAATATCTGGAACAACGACTTTTCCAAAACTGCTTGAGCGTAAGTGCGAGCCATTGTATTTCACCGGAACATCACCTACGCCATTCATATCAACAAATACACGCGTTCCACCTGTTGATGTAACGGGATGCATACTCACACCGTACCCCGTCATCGTCACACCACCTTGAATATTGGCAGACAGCGACATTGAGTTATTGCTCATATAGTTATAACTAGTATTAAAGTCATTCATATTGCCTTTATGGCTATAATAACTACTCAATATTCCGCTATGTCGATTGTTACCCACAGACAGTGATAGATTATCTTTATTTTCAAGGCGTTTATTCATTGTCACTTTATTCGTATTATCATTTTTTCCGTTATACGTTGAATAATTGACATAGGTTCCTGATGCTAATGGAACGGAAAGGCTGACATAAACTCCGTTATCCTGATAACCCTGCATTTTGCTATTAAACATATTGATAGACAGACCGACATTATGAAACATGCTCGTATCAAAATACTTCGAGAAAGTCATGTTATAGCGATAACTATTTGGTCTATTCCAATATGTTTGATGCGTGTAATTTAAATTTATGGAAGAACGCCAATCCGTAAAGTTTTTACTTATCGATGCTGAATACAAACCTTTATTGTGTCCCGCATACGTAATATTGTTTTGGTCATTATAGATGAGAAAGTCACTCATCGTCATGAACTCACGATCCATAAAACGATACGCCAATAATTGCAGTTGGCTATTACTGCCTTCAAAGCTTTTATAATAATCAACTTTAAATGCTTTACCTTTTAAAGTCGGTCCGTCAGTCAGTGCCGCAATTGAATGATTAAATGAAAATGAAATGGCACCAAATTTAAATAAGTCGCGCCCAACACCGGCAGCAAAAGAATTGAATCGACTACTATTAAGTGCTCCACCAAAAATTGACCAGCCGTTATTTATACCCCATGAAACTTCACTTTGAGCAAAGACATCGCCCATGACATGTCGATCCATATCCGTGGGTTTACCCGCGCTCACTTTATAACGTACAGAGCCTGGGCGAGATAAAAATGGAATATTTCCCGCGTCCACTTCAAATTCAGAAACACGCCCATCACTCTCTTCAACTCTAACTTGTAATGTACCTGAAATGCCGCTATTTAAATTTTGAATTCTAAACGGACCAGCAGGCACTAAGCTTTCATAAATCACCCGACCATCTTGGCTTATTTTAACCACAGCGTTAGTTTCTGCAAAACCAGTGACCTCTGGCGCATAAGAACGTAAGCTTGGTGGCAGCATATTGTCGTCAGAACGTAATGAAACTCCTACAAACTTAAAGCTATCAAATAAATCAGTTTGCAGAAAATCCTCACCGAGCGTTAATTTAGATTTTAAGCTGCGAATGGCTCGATAAGCATAGATATTGGTCCACTTAATATCATGGGTATCATCAGCTCGGCTATTTTGAGTATGGTTATATGAACCTTGCCAAAAACCCCGTAAACGCCAGCTATCAAAATTAGCTCCCACGGCACCTAAACCTGACAAGAAAAAGGTATCACTCGCAGTGTTGCTGCCTAAGCTGCGGTTATATTGTGAAGTCAGATTATAATCAAAAATAATGCCTTTAATGCCATCTTCCCAGCGCGAAGCCGATTCCCAATCATTCGCAGAATATTCTTGGTACGTTTTAGGAATATTAATAATTAATGTTCCAGTAGATAAATTGGGTGTCACTGACATGCCATCTAAACTAGCTATATCTAAACATTCTAAGCCATCAATAGCATTCCGGTGCAATTTACTTTCTGCATTCTGGTTTAAATCAAATTTCTCGACAATTTCATCCGTTAAACAAGCTTGAGATTTATCCTCATAACTCACAACGGTAATTTTTTGTTCAGGAATATAGGCATTATTTATGCTTAGCTTAAAGGGGTAAACACCCGGAACAATATAAAGATCCTGAGAAAAAACGGCCAAGTTAATATTTTCTCTATCTTCTGCATTCAATATATTAATATTGAAATCCACCGCCTCTTCAGCAAAAGAAACTAATGAATTCAACAGTAATAAAGAAGCCGTGATACGCTTTTTCATGACTTTATTTTTTATTAAAATTTAAAAACACGGAACACATAATTTTATTATTGAATTTTTTCATTACAATGCCCTTAAATTTTAATAAATCTTCTAAGCTGAAGTAATGATTAGTCTCATTACTTCAGCTTACCGTTACAATAATTTTTAAATTAGTTGTACGACAATACGAAATCTGTTACTGCTTGGAATTCACCTGCTACAATTTCAACTGGAGCTTCTGGTTTACCTTGGCTTCCTAAACCTTTAATGTAAGCCGCAAATTGCAAAGTGTTTGTTGTGCCTTGTAATTTGTGAATTGATTTAGTTTGCTCATTTAAAACGATTGGCGCATTGTTGCTATCCACGATTTGAATACCTGCACCCGCAGCTGTACCTGTAATAGCTAATAGTGATTTAGGATCATTTGTAGCGGCCGCTCCTGAAAATGTGATGTTCACGGTTTCTTCCGTTTCCAAAGTGCAGTCAATTAATTTAATATCAAACATAACTGGGGATGACTGACCATCTGAAGTACCGCCGTTTTTTAAGACAACATCACCTACTTGACCTAAATCTACTGTTTGATCAACAGAAGATGGGTCAATAGAACAAGGTGCAGTAATAATGCTACCAGTAAATGTTACTTTACCATTACCGTGATTAACTGGCGCTGCATTTGCACCAAAACCAATTAATGTTGTTGCTGCGATAGCCATAAATGTCTTATTGAATTTCATTAGGTACGTCCTCAATCAAATAATAATTTAAAAAAATAAAATTAGCCTCTGTAATTAAACATTAATCACAATATAAACTTGAATTTCAGAGACAAGGAATAGATAAATATACTTAAGTAAAAACCACTAATATATTTATGTATATGGTAATTAAATCTTTTCGCCTTTTGAGCTTTGGTTCACATAAATACTATAATTACACCTAAAAGCTGTAAAGTCGCCATCACCTATTAAAATCAATGGATTTAATAGGCAGTTATTTTTTGATACATTTACTCATATTACGATTATTTCGCACCCAATAAAATCAATAAGTTACAAATAATGTGTCATGAATTCATACTTAACAACATTTCTTTCACATATATCGGACATTACTTTATTGCAATTAGTTACATTTTTAATGTGTATTATAGTTACAAATAAATAAATCACCGCTATTTAGCGTAATAGTTTTTCCATTTTTTATCTTAAATTTATATTTTCAATAAAGAAAAATCCTATTTTTAATTTAACCCCACTCGCTAACACATAGATTTTCGATTAAAAATAAGAGAACAGTCTCATTTTTTATATCTAATGATAATTATTCAATATGTATAAAATACATTCTTTGTCTAATCAGTGTTTTATTTCCTCCTGAATACAAAAAATTAAGCTTATAGCAATGAACATGAGAGATAAGTATTTACTAATATAAGTGATGCGTTTAAGTAAAAATACTATTTGGATAGAAAATGAGGTTAAAACAGCAAGTCACGTTTAACTGAAAATATAAAGTCCCAAATTGATACATTAAACCTTCACGTGAATCATCATCAGTTTTTTATATTTGGCTCAATTTCTTCAGACATTCAAATTTCTTTGGGTGCTCTACTCGCTTAATCGCTCGTAGATCGCGAATATTCTTTTACCGATAACGTCCCACGACTTGGCATCGATAAAGCCCATGAACGGGCTAACATATGGGGAAACCAATTCATGCAGATTAAAGATGGAGGATATTTAAATATCGATGCGGGATATGGTAAAAAACATGAAGGGGAGCGATTAATTCAAGAATTCACGGGAAAAACAATTAGTTAAGCGATAATTTGGTTTCAAGATTTTAGATACAAAAAAGCCACTTCTTTCAAAGTGGCTTAATGCGCTGATTTAACAGCTAAAATTTGGTGGCCCCTACTGGACTTGAACCAGTGACCAAGCGATTATGAGTCGCCTGCTCTAACCAACTGAGCTAAGGGGCCAAAGTGGTGCGATTATACGTGCTGTTTTGGTGAAGGTCTAGTATTTCAATTCTATATGGTGAATTTGTATCCAAGGCATAGTATCGCCCTATAATTCAATGCCATGGCATCATCAAAAACTATTATTCCTCTCTTAATTATCGGATTTTATTCTAGGGTTCCATTCTTTATTGAGACATCATTGACGAACAAACCTGCGTGAACAGCTATCCTATAGTAAATAATTGGCGGTAAAGAGTGAGTTTTCGTATTCTCATTTATTAAGCATTATTTATTCAATTGATTGATATAAAACAATAATTTTACACTCTAGATAGAACATGATAATTAAAGATAAATAGAAACAGGACAACAATGATGAAAAAAGTACGTGCAGTTCAATATGGTTGTGGAAAGATGGGCAAATTTCTCATCCGTTACCTACAAGAACATGATGCTGAAGTTGTGGCGGCTTTTGATATCAATCCAGCCGTGATCGGTAAAGATATTGGCGAAATTGCAGGAACAGCCCTCACAGGCGTAAAAATTCAGCCGCTTAATGAAGCCGATAAAGCACTCGAAACCTTAAAACCTGATGTTGGGATCATTGCGACTCTCAGCACAATGGCAGACTTAGAAGATGCCTTCTCCCTATTTGCTCGCCATGGTGTCAATGCAATCTCAACCGGTGAGGAAGCGCTATATCCGTGGAATTCCTCCCCTGAAATCACACAAAAATTGGATGCTTTAGCCAAAGCGAATAACTGCACCTTAGCCGGTAGTGGCTACCCAGATATGTTCTGGGGTGTGCTCATCGACACGTTAGCTGGCTCTATGCATAAATTGGTGAAAATCAAAGGGTCTAGCTGCTATAACGTGGAAGATTACGGTATCGCACTAGCGAAAGGTCACGGTGCAGGCTTAACCGTCGACGAGTTCAATCAGCAAATTGGTAACTATAACGACCTGCCATACGCAGTTATCGCTGAAAAAATTGAGAGCGGCGAGTATGCGCCACCGTACATGTGGACGCAAAATGGGTGGCTATGTAGCCGCTTGGGGCTGACTATTACCAATCAAACTCAGCGCTGCGTACCGCAAATTGCCAAAGAAGATATCTATTCTGATACCTTAAAAATGACGGTGAAAAAAGGCGATGTTTTAGGGTTATCTGCGCTGGTGATCACTGAAACAGCAGAAGGCATCACCTTAGAAACGGAATGTATTGGTAAAATTCTAACCGCTGATGAGTGTGACAAAAACAGTTGGCAGCTGATTGGTGAGCCGGATACAGCAATTGAAGTGAATAATCCAGCAACCGTAGAATTAACCTGTGCAAACTTGGTTAACCGTATTCCTGCGCTAATCAACAGCCCTGCGGGTTATACCACTACGGAAAAAATGCCAAATAACGTGTATATGACTAAACCTATGCACGAATATTTGTAATCAACTGATTTAGCTAAACATTAACTATATAGCCCACATTATGTGGGCTATTTTGTGACTTATCGAGGCTTTGTCATCTGCCACTCTAAATGGCGACGTACTGCTGGCCATTCATGATTTAAAATGCTGTAAATGCAGGTATCTCGCAATTCGCCAGTACGTGTCAGCATATGGCTACGTAAAATTCCATCGAGTTTTGCGCCTAAACGCTCAATCGCTTTACGGCTTTGATGATTTAAAAAGTGCGTTCTTAGCTCCACCGCAACACAATCTAATTCTTCAAATGCATGTTTTAATAACAGATACTTAGCTTCTGTGTTAATCGGAGTACGCTGCGCTTCGGCCCCATACCACGTTGCCCCAATTTCAACACGTCGTACGCTTTGGTCGATCCGCATATAAGAGGTCATTCCAACCGCCCTGCCTGTGCGCTTATCGATAATGGCAAATGGCACCATCTCTTTCTGGTCGAAACGCGCTAAACGACCATCGACATCTTTCGCCACATTTTCTGGCTCGGGTACCGAGGTATACCACAGGTGATGCAGCTTATCTCGTTCAATAATGTCTGCATAAATCGCATCATGCTGATGAGTCAGCAACTCTAATCGCACATGGTTGCCTTCTAAGGTCACAGCTTGGCAAATCTCTTTCATCGGCGTATTTCCTGAATAACTCGGTTGTGTGAAGTCAAAGCCCATCAAATTATGATGATAACAGTCTGTTGTTGTAATCCTTTTTTATGACAGAAAAATAAATCAAAAGAAATAGTCCTGTGAATTTATTAATTCCCACGTAAAACATATGATAAAAATCACAATTTTTTAACATTATTTTTAATTCAATTGCCCATTAGGCTACAGTTAACTCATCCGACCTGTTATTGACAGCCCCAAATGGGAGCCATTATGAGCAATTTTCCACATCTTTTTACCCCACTTGATTTGGGGCATACCGTACTTAAAAACCGCATTTTGATGGGTTCAATGCACACCGGCTTAGAAGAACATCCTCAAGGAAGCCAACGTCTTGCCCATTTTTATCGCCTGCGTGCAGAAAATGGCGTGAGTCTCATTATCACCGGAGGGATTGCCCCGAATCCTGAAGGTGTTTTGGCGCCTCACGGTGCCATTTTAAACCACCAAGACCAACTGCCTTTTCATCAGCAAATCACCGAAGCAGTACATCAAGCTGATGGAAAAATCGCCTTACAAATTTTGCATGCGGGTCGCTATGCTATGCATCCTGCATTAGTGGCTCCTAGTCCAATTAAATCAGAAATTACCCCCTTTCCGCCTCGCGAATTAAGTCGCGATGAAATACAGAAAACCATAGATGACTTCGTGAATACCGCAAAACTGGCTCAGCAGGCAGGCTATGATGGTGTCGAAGTGATGGGTTCCGAAGGGTATCTTATCAACCAATTTATTACATCGCGTACCAATCACAGAACCGATGAATGGGGCGGTAGCTATCAAAATCGGATTCGTTTCCCCATTGAAATAGTTAAGCGCATTCGCCAGACCGTTGGAGAAAAATTCATCATTATCTACCGGCTATCGATGCTAGATCTTGTGGAGGGAGGTTCTACGTGGGATGAAATAGAGCAACTTGCAAAAGAGATAGAAAATGCAGGTGCCACGATGATCAATACTGGAATAGGCTGGCATGAAGCACGCGTGCCAACCATTGCCACGTTGGTGCCCCGCAAAGCATTCAGTTGGGTGACTGAAAAATTAATGGGCAAAGTGAATATCCCCCTCATCACGACCAATCGTATCAATGACCCCTTTGTCGCAGAGCAAATTATTGCTAGCGGCCAAGCTGATATGGTGTCGATGGCTCGTCCTTTTCTTGCTGATGAAGCCTTTGTTTCAAAAGCTCAAGAAGGTCGAGCTGATGAGATAAACACCTGTATTGGTTGCAACCAAGCCTGTCTCGACCAAATTTTTAATGGGAAATTAGCCGGATGCTTAGTCAATCCACAAGCCGTGCGAGAGATGGATTATCCCAATGAATTAGCTGACAAACCCAAAAAAGTGGCGATTGTGGGAGCAGGTCCTGCGGGGCTGTCTTGCGCCATTTATGCCGCGAAACGCGGTCATCAAGTCACGCTATTTGAGCGTAGCAACCAAATTGGCGGACAATTTAATCTTGCTAAACAGATTCCGGGCAAAGAAGAGTTTTACGAAACCTTGCGGTATTTTTCACGCCAATTACAACGGCTCAATGTTGATGTTCGATTAGAACAGCTTGCTCAAGCAAATGATTTAATCAAATTTGATGAAGTTATCATTGCAACAGGCGTTGTCCCTCGTGCTATTCATCTCGCGGGAGCCGACCACCGCAAAGTCATGTCGTATATCGATGCCTTAAAACAGCCCGATAGTGTTGGTAAAAACGTCGCGATTATTGGTGCTGGTGGTATTGGATTTGATGTGGCAGAGCTGCTTACCCAACAAGGGATCAGCAGCAGTTTAGACGACGATAAATTCAATCATGAATGGAATATTGATACATCTATCACAACCCGAGGTGGCGTTTTCTCACCCAAAAAACAGCTTGAACCCACACCTCGACACCTCTATTTATTACAGCGAAAAAATAGCAAAGTCGGCGCTGGTCTTGGAAAAACGACGGGTTGGGTACATCGTTTATCATTAATGAAACGTGGCGTTGAAATGTTCAATGGCGTGGAATATATGAATGTCGATGATGATGGGCTACACATTCGTTATCAAGATGAAAACTTATGTCTTGCCGTTGATAATATCATCTTATGCGCGGGACAAGAGCCGTATCGCCCATTGAAGCAACAGCTGGAAGAAATTGGGATACACCCCTATGTGATTGGGGGTGCGGATGTGGCAGCAGAATTAGATGCACGCCGAGCCATAGAGCAAGGCATGAAAGTTGCTTATCAGCTGTAAATTATCTCTCACATAAAAAACCCGCTAAATCAGCGGGTTTTCTTTTTAATCGACAACAAACTTAATCTTGAGTTTGGGATAACTCAGCGTCGTCCTGCGCCAGTCTATCATCTTCCGATAAACACACTG
The DNA here is from genome assembly GCF_028479485.1 of Providencia sp. PROV209. Classification (NCBI taxonomy): domain Bacteria; kingdom Pseudomonadati; phylum Pseudomonadota; class Gammaproteobacteria; order Enterobacterales; family Morganellaceae; genus Providencia; species Providencia sp. PROV209. The sequence continues at coordinate 155,770 of NZ_JAMPNR010000013.1, forward strand.
CCGCAGTGAATAACACGTCAGTTGAGGAATTCAATGCGGTTTCTGCGGAATCTTGCAGAACACCAATCATCACACCCACGGCAACTACTTGCATCGCCACTTCATTAGAAATACCAAACATATTACACGCCAGCGGGATCAGCAGTAATGACCCACCCGCAACACCTGATGCTCCACACGCACACACCGCAGCCACCACACTTAATAACAGCGCAGTAGGAATATCAACAGGAATGCCCAGTGTATGTACAGCGGCCAGCGTCAACACCGTAATAGTAACCGCTGCGCCACCCATGTTAATTGTTGCCCCTAATGGGATAGAGACAGAATACGTATCTTCATGCAAATTCATTCGGCGGCACATGCCCATATTCACAGGGATGTTCGCTGCGGAACTACGGGTAAAGAACGCCGTCACGCCACTTTCACGTAAACAAGCAAAGACTAATGGATATGGGTTACGTCTGATTTTCCAATAAACAATCAATGGGTTAACCACTAATGCCACGATAATCATACAGCCCAGTAATACTGCGAGTACGTGGAAATAGCCTTTTAACGTTTCAAAACCTGTGGTGGCGATAGTTGAAGACACTAAGCCGAAAATACCTAATGGCGCTAAGCGAATAACCACACGAACCAGTTGAGTCACGCTTAAAGAGAAGTCGTGGATCATCGTTTTGGTCGATTCATTCGCATGACGCAGTGCAATACCTAAACCAATCGCCCATGCTAAGATGCCGATATAGTTACCTTTGATTAACGCATCAACAGGGTTAGCAAAGATATTAATTAATAAACCCTTTAAAACTTCAGCAATGTTCCCCGGAGGAGTCAGTTGAGTGTCCCCCATAGCTAAAATCAAGTTTGATGGGAACATAAACGAACCGATTACCGCAACAACCGCCGCGAAAAAAGTTCCTAAAATATACAGCACGAGAATGGGACGAATACTGGTTTTTTGCCCTTGGCGATGGTTAGCTATCGATGCCATGACTAACACCCAAACCAACACCGGTGCAACCGCTTTTAATGCGCTCACAAACAAGTCACCCAATAAGCCAACATTTTTTGCTGCGGATGGCCATAACCATGCCAATAAGATACCCGCAATCAAGCCCACTAGGATTTGTTTGACCAAACTACCTTGACTAATTACTCGCCATAACCCTGTTTTATTTGTATCCATAATAGACCTTTATGATTTATCTTTTTTAGGAATTAAATGTGTTTGCCGAGCCAGTATAAGGAATATTAATCTCCTGAAAAGGCTATTATTCAAAATATACACAATGATTGAGCATGATTAACATTAATTTTACATATCTGTGATCACAATAGAATTTTGTTTCTTATAGTAAACACAGAGCATTAAAAATGATTTAGTCTTTTCAGTCAGTTAAAATAAAAAACACCTTAGAGGCTCTCTAAGGTGTTTTCCTAAATTTCATAAAATCTTGCTAATAAGATTTAACCTTTGGTCAAATAGTCACCAAAATAATGCACTGCTTTTTCTTCATCTATTTTCAAACTGCCTTTCCATCCCGCCCAAGGCATCTCCATATCAGAACGCCCTTTTGTATTATTAAGCTGATTTTCTGCGCCAGTAATATCACCGAAGTCATGCCAACTATCGAGAGACAGTGAAATAAAAGTATTAGGAATAACGCCAATCAATGCGAGTGAATGTAATATGCCTCGCAATGTATATTTATCGCCTTTAACTATTTTTGCCTGAGATAAACGCTTTTCAAATTTCCCAGGAGTCTCATCTTCAGGTGCATTACGTAATAAATCTAACAGCTGGTTAAAGACTTTCTTATCGTCATCGGTGGGTTTAATCGCCTCTACCTTCATTAAATGTCGGAGATTTAAATACGCATAGCTCGGATTTCCTGTATAGGAATTTCCGTAATATAAACAGTATTGGAAGTAGCTATCATTAATATAAATACGTTTGTTATAGCCACTACAGATCCAGCAACACGCATATTGCGGTTTTTCTACATATACGTGATCCGGTAAAACGTTCAGTTTATGGTAAGCACCTAAAACTGAACGTCCTCGCAAATAACTTCCGCCCACATCCGCAACAAAAGCATCCAAGCAACGTTGGCGAGTCAGTACACTTACTTGCTTTAGGCTGTGCAGCTTATTAACCATATCTTGATGACCTGCAAACTCTTCAATTGTATTAGCTTGCCACTGAAAATCCTCTAATACATTACGCTCTTTATCAGATAAACAATCTACCGAATAAATAGAAACGGCTCGTTCTCCGTCATATTGGCTATTTTCATATTTATAGAGTTTCCGCAAAACCCGCATGATTTGCTGCACAGAGCATCCTTTTATTCGTTGCACAATCAATAAATCATTAGATATAAAAAAGCTCCCAAAGTCATGGCTAACTTATGGGAGCTTTTCAATTTAAGAAAAAGATTATTCGTTAATTAGTTTTTTCGCTTCATTGCGCTTATTCACAATAGTATTAATCACTAAAGTCAGAACTAAAATCGCAGCAACGGTACCTAACGAAACCGCAGTTGGGATATGGAAAATATCCATCAACAGCATTTTCACACCGATAAAGCTTAAAATCACAGCCAAACCATACTTCAGCATTGAGAACTTCTCAGCAACGCCAGCTAATAAGAAGTACATGGCGCGTAACCCTAGAATCGCAAACAGGTTAGAGGTTAATACGATAAACGGGTCAGTGGTCACAGCAAAGATAGCTGGAATACTGTCTACCGCAAAGATAACATCGCTGATTTCCACTAAGATCAGAACCAAAATTAATGGTGTAGCAAATAGTAATCCATTCTTTTTAATAAAGAACTTTTCACCATGCAGCTCATCAGTCATACGTAAATGTGAACGTACCCATTTTACTAACGGTTTTTCATTTATGGGTGAATCATCTTCTTTAGCGAACGCCATTTTGATTCCCGTAAACAGCAAGAATGCGCCGAAAACATACAGGATCCAACTAAATTGAGTGACTAACCAGCTACCCGCAAAAATCATAATGGTACGTAAAACGATAGCCCCAAGCACACCATAAACTAGCACACGACGCTGTAAGTTTGCTGGAATAGCAAAGTAACCAAATAGCATTAACCAGACAAACACGTTATCAACAGCAAGCGCTTTTTCTAAGAGATAACCCGTGAGGAATGCCATAGTTTGCGTGTTAGCGACTTCAGGTCCAACGGTATCATTAAAGTACCACCAGAGACCGCCCGCAAAAATCAGTGATAGCGTAACCCACAAGATGCTCCAGCCCGCAGCTTGTTTCATCGACATCGCCTGACCTTTATGTTTTCCTTGCCAAAACATATCGATGAGTAACATCACGAGTATCATGACAGCAAAGCTGCCCCATAAAACTGGATTACCGACAGAGTTCATTTAGATTCCTTAAAAACAAAAAACGGCTGATATCCAGAAGACATCAGCCGCTTAAACTGTTTTCACCTTATGTTATCACTACACGGTTGTAAACAATGAGCAAACCTCGCCTTCTGGCAAGGTCTCACTTACAACACAGATAACCTAAGATAAGGAAATTGTGGTGCTCGGTTACCGGGTGCAATGTGTGCACCGTAATGACGATAATCCGACAGAAGAAGTTACTCCCCTTTGCTATGCGCCTACAATAAGGTAATTAGTCTTAAAAAGCAATGATTAGCTATCAATATGTTCGTGAGATTTTTTAATTCACTAAACGTAAATTTACTGCCAAATAATGAGGTTTGAGCGCCACATCCAGTGCCATTCACGCTTTTAATGAAGCGAAACAGCGCATCACAGAGATGCGTAAATGTAAAAATCAGCCGTAATTTAAATAAATCCTAAAAATAAGCTCAAAATTTACTGTTTAGTTATTTTCTGTTTTGTTAAAGTGGACGGGTTTTACACTAACAGCCCGAAGAAACAGCGTTTTCCTTCCGGCATTTACTTAATCCATTTCTGCCCAACAACATGTTTGTTGCTGTTATTGCCGTTTAGGAAACATTAATGGAATTAGTTAGAGAACTTTTTTTCGCCCTTTGGCATCAAGATTACGAAACCTTATCCAACCCATCGTTGATATGGTCCATTTATTTCATGCTGTTCATGATCCTTTTATTGGAGAACGGCGTGCTTCCTGCCGCATTCTTACCTGGTGATAGCTTACTGATCCTTGTTGGTGTCCTCATCGCAAAAGATGCGCTTAGCTATCCGTTAACGTTAGTCATTTTAACCGCTGGAGCCAGTATTGGTTGCTGGGTGGGTTATATTCAAGGGCGTTGGCTGGGTAACACTGCAATTGTCAAAGGTTGGTTATCACACCTTCCCGAACACTATCACCAACGGGCTCATGGGTTATTCCATCGCCATGGCTTAGCCGCCTTACTGATTGGTCGATTTCTTGCATTTGTTCGAACCCTATTACCCACCATTGCAGGTCTTGCAGGCTTGCAAAACGGGCGTTTTCAAGTGTTCAACTGGTTGAGTGGATTCCTCTGGGTATTTATTTTAACCGCTATCGGCTATGGATTCGGTAAAAGCCCTATTTTCCAGCAATACGAGCATCAAATTATGAACGTTCTGATGCTAATTCCTGTTGGTCTACTCATTTTGGGTCTTATCGGTAGCATCGGTGTTGTCATTAAGAAAAAATTTACGCGTAAATAGATAACTGTTTCTCAATTAAATCAATAGCGGGAGTAACTCACTATTCCCGCTTCTCGCCTTTATCAATTCTCAATCTATTCTAATTAGTGATTGCACTTAAGCTAAAAAAAGCTATTGTAGTAGTATTCAAACGATCTTTTTCTATTGATAGGAGGTTCTACTATGTCATCCAATCATTCTTCTGAAGATCTACGTGCTGAACTTAAATCACTCGCAGACTCTCTCGAATCCATTCTGAATAGTACTCAAGATAAATCAAAAGAAGAGATTGAAAGTTTAAAGGCTAAAGCCCGTGAAGCTCTCTCCTCTTCGAAAGCAAAACTTGGTCAAGCAAGTGATAAAATCACTGAGCAAACCAAAGAAATTGCAGGTCAAGCTGATTGCTATGTACGTGAAAATCCATGGAAAAGTGTAGGCATTGGCGCAGCAGTCGGTGTGGTTTTAGGCATGCTGCTCACGAAACGCTAATCACCGCTTATGGAACAATCACCACGTCAAGGACCCGCTAAGCGGGTTCTAGATTCACTGCAAAGAATTACGGGTATCGCCGTGAATATGGTAGAAACCCGTATTCAACTTATTGCGGTGGAATTAGAAGAAGAGAAACTCAACCTTGTTCAATTATTATTATTAGCAGGGCTGACTCTCTTATTTTCTGCATTTGGTCTGATGTGCCTTATTGGGCTTATCTTCTGGTCTGTTGATCCCATTTATCGTTATCAAGCTTTCGCGATCACCACCGGTACTTTGATTTTACTTGCTATTATTTTTGCTATTTGGACATTAAAAAAAGCGAAACAATCCACACTATTAACTGCAACACGTGAACAGCTTCGTAATGATGCCAAAGCACTTGCAGGAACAGATAATGATGAGCAAAAGTAAACGCCAATTACTTGCAGAGAGAAAACAACGTTTAGTTGCTGATATCGAGCAGCAACGCATTATGCTATCCGCAAGCAAAGAAGAGTGGCTACAAGCGACTGCCCCTTATGACCGAGCATGGCAAACCATCATGACCTTTCGCCCAATCTTTATTGCCGCGACGGGTCTTATCTCTATATTGACGTTAAAACACCCCAACCGATTTATTTCCCTCAGTAAGAAAGCGATTGCAGCATGGGGCTTAGTCCGCACGCTGAGAAATAGCCTAAATAGCGCCAATCAAAAGTAACCTATCTCACTAAGATAAAAATAGTCTTTACCCGTCAATTAGATAGATAAGCCCTCCCTTTTTCATTTTTTTTCACACCCAATTACACATATTCAATTTTTTTGTCTATCTTTGTTAATAAGCTTAGCTTTTTATTGAATGAGCTAAGTAATAAGATACGCACATCCAAGATTTCTAGCCTTTTCGTGCTGAAACTTAGCTTACAACGCGATAGACATCGCACTTTATTTATATTTAATGACCGTTTTATCTGGAGAGACTCAATGAAAAATTTAGAAAGTGGAGCTATTTTATTAGCACGTATTATGATGCCAGTTCTGTTTATCGTCGCAGGTTACGGTAAATTAGGTGGTGCTTATGAAGGCACTCAGCAATATATGCAAGCCATGGGCGTCCCAGGCTTTTTACTGCCATTGACTATTTTACTTGAGTTAGGTGGTGGCTTAGCGGTGTTATTTGGTCTGTTAACACGTACAACCGCTATTTTTACAGCAGTATTCACATTCTTAACTGCGATGCTGTTCCATACGAATTTCAGCGTTGAGCCAAACAGCTTAATGTTCATGAAAAATATGACCATTGCAGGTGGCTACATTCTGTTGGCTGTTACTGGTCCAGGTAAATTCAGTATCGACCATTTATTAAATAAAAAATGGTAATTAGACCCAACTTCCTCGCCTATACCTACCTATAGGCAGGGAGTCAGCAGTATCTTTATGTCAGAAGTACCCTCAAGTCCAACATCCTTATCCATAAGTTAAATGCCTTTGCACCTCTTGTCCGAGGTGCTTTTTTTTGCTTTTATCTCTACTTTCTTATTTATTCTCTTTTTCGCTTTTCGCTTAAAAAAAGAATTCAAGAATAGGTCACGAGTGATCTCTAAATAATTCGAGTTGTAGCAAGGCGGCAAGTGAAGTTATCCCTAGGAGCATACATAAGTATGTGACTAGGGTAACTTTATGAAGCCAACACAGCTACAGCTTGAAGTATGACGAGATCAAGATCTAAATAATTTGGGAATTTCTCGGAGGCACCACGACTTAGCCTCCCCCATGCTATCGCGTCGCCACGCCATAATCATATTCGACTCATGACTAAATTCTGCCGCTACAACTTTCAGGCGCCCTTCCTTAATATCTTGCTCCACCAGCGGATATGGCATTGTTGCCACCCCTAGTCCTGCAATCAGCGCTTTACGTTTGTCTTCAATGCTCGATACCGTCAACCGTTGTTGTTTATCTAGCAATTGCACTGTGATCACCGGACGTTCGCGCGCCGTATCTGCCACCGCTATTCCACGGTATTTCACTCGAGTGGTTTCAGACAATGGCTCTGGCTCTTTATGAATCGGATGCGAAGGGCTCGCGACATAAATATGATTCAGGGTATATAACACTTTGGAGTTAATTTCCGAGGATGAGCGGAAATGCATATCGGGGGCAATCACAATATCCGCACGCCCAGATTCGAGCCGCTCCCATGCCCCGGCTAATACCTCCGTGATTAAAGAGAGCTGAGTGTCGGATTTTTCAGCCAGTTTATCGACCAATGGAAATAGCGATTCAGCCGGAACCAGCGCTTCACACACAATGGTCAGATGCGTTTCCCAACCTTTCGCTAATGCCTCTGCATCGGATGTCAGTTTATCTGCTGCTTCAAGTAACACTCGACCACGCTCTAATAGCATGCGCCCGACATTGGTAAACTTTGTTCGATGTCCTGAACGGTCAAACAAAATGACATCCAGTTCCTCTTCTAACTTCTGCATGGTATAGCTTAATGCTGAAGGCACACGACCTAATTCCTCTGCCGCTGCTGCGAAACTGCCACGCCGATCGATTGCATCCATCACCCTTAACGACTCAAGTGTTAATGCTCTCTCTTTGCTCATGATGTATCTCTTTCAGGAAATTTGAATAATGGAAACAGATTAACTGGCTAACAATTCAACGTCCAGATATTTATTATAACAATATATTACTGGCTATATATTTTGAGTGAGGGTTAACCATTATGATGAATTTGAGATCAGTTAACCATTGTGGGAAAGCAGACTACGGTTGGTTACAAGCTCGCTATACCTTTTCGTTTGGACACTATTTTGATCCAGACTTAATGGGATTCAAAACGTTGAAAGTGCTAAATCAAGAAGTGCTTGCGCCCAATAGCGCGTTTCAACCAAGAGTTTATCCTCACGTTGATATTGTGAATATTATCCTGCAAGGACAAGCTGAATACCGTGATAATTTAGGCAACACCGTCAGCGCAAAAGCGGGAGAATGTGTGAGTTTCTCTCCTCGCCCTGACCTCAGTTACAGTGAGCATAATATCAGTGAGACGACGCCATTAACACGGCTTCAACTGTGGTTAAATGCCTGTCCTCAGCAGGAATCTATGCCACCACAAAAATTGATGTTAGCGGAGAAAGATTCCAAACTGATTGCTTCACCAGAGGGAGATGAAGATAGCTTACAGCTTCGCCAAAAAATTTGGATAAGCCAGATTTATCTTGAACCTCATGAATCAAAAACTATCCTATTACGGGGTAAAAACGCCTATTTGCAATCTATTCATGGCGGTTTACTGGTAAAAGGAAAAGAGGGGCAATCTCTTTCGATGAATTGCAATGATGGGCTGTTTATTCAGGATGAAAATATTCTGACCTTTACCGCTGAGAAACCATTTAGAGGTTTATTGATCGACTTGGGAGAGTCCCTTTAAGGAATTTTTAGGCAGGAAAAAGAGAGTTTATGACTAAAATGGTCCAAAATTTGCGAATAGATTCGCAAAATTCATCATTTATATTTCCGCTATCCTAATATCACTGTGATAGAGTCCAGCCATAAGAGAGTTAAAAGACCATCCGTTTTCTAACTCCGAACTTTATTTTTGATTTTAAAGGGGTTCTTGTGGCTTTGTTCATTTTGCAGCGACACAATCAAATTTTCTCTCGGATCCTCAATGAGGTTGTCCCTCAAGATGAATTAGCGAAAAACTTTTCGGTTTCTACACGGACCATTCGTTCTGATATCAATGAAATCAACGAATTAATTAAAGATTATAGTGCCCATATTGTGTATGAGCGCGGTCGTGGCTATCAATTAAAAATCGAAAATGCAGAGGCTTTTGCCGCCTTTACCAAGCAAAATGATAAACATGGTCAGATCCCCCGTACGAGCAAAGAGCGCATTGATGCGCTCTTACTCAAGCTCTTAATGCTATCACTCCCCGTCAAGCTCGATGATATCGCAGAAGAGTGGTTTGTCAGCCGCAGCACTATCCAACAAGATATGGGCGCAGTAAGAGAACATCTTCACCGCTATCAGGTTCAACTGGAAAGTATTCCACACCAAGGAATTCGTCTCAATGGAAGTGAGTGGGCAATTAGGGCCTGCATGACTGAAGCATTATGGCGGCAATTCAGCGAACAAATCACCCCCGATCTCGCGACCTTCTATCCTGAAAGTCTTGATAATCTGGATTTAACCTACATTAATAAAGTGGTTCATAACAGTTTGAATCGCTTTGATATCCGCATCAGCAATGAGGGTCATCTTTACCTTGTCTTTAACTGTGCAGTGACTATTTTGCGCATTACCCGAGGTCATGAACTCAATAGCAGCGTGAAAAATGAAGAATCCGAAGAGGTCATCAACCAAGCCTGCGATGAAATTTCCAAAGGGCTGATTTATTTTCTGGGTAATGATTTATCTTCCGCTGAGCTGAGTTTTTTACATGATCAAATTATCGCGCAGCGCATCAGTAACCAACATACATCTTCGCAGAAACACAGCCAGCACAACGAACTATCTGAGTATATTTTAAATTATATCAATGACTTGTATAACTACGATCTGCGTAATGATGAAAAGCTGAAAAAAGATTTAAATACCCACCTTGCCGCCTTAATTACTCGGCTCCAATACCATATATCTACCCCAAATCCGCTCCTGTCAGATATCAAGCAGTATTATCCGTTTGCCTATGATGTCACGTTGAGTGCGTTAACCAGTGCAAGCAAACAGTTGCTTCCACACCCAATCAATGAAGATGAGTTGGGCTACTTGGCGGTGCATATCGGCGTTAGTCTTGAACGCAATTATGGGGCAGGATCTGCACGCCAAACGGAAGTGCTCGTAGTGACCGATGCGGGTAACTCCACATTTCGTGTTGTGGAATCTAAAATCATGCGGGAATTTCCGCAGCTGAAATTTAGCCGTGGACTCACCTTGCAAGAGTACGAATCTCTGGATGAGATAACGGAAGACTTTGTGATCACCACCGTACGGATTTCCGAGAAAAATAAACCCGTTATTAAAATTGCCCCCTTTCCAACCCCCTACCAGCTCGAACAAGTGGGTCGCTTAGCGATGGTGGATCAGACCCGTCCCTATATTATTGAGCGCTTCTTCGATGAACGTTTCTTTATGGTTATCAATGAAAAAATTAGCCAAGAAGAGTTATTCCAAACGGTCTGCCATAAATTACAACAAGACGGCTATGTCACTGCCGATTTTTATCCGTCATTGCAGGAGCGAGAATCCATTGTCTCTACGCTACTCGGGGAAGGCATTGCGCTACCTCACTCCTTAGGGTTACTCGCCAATAAAACGGTTGTGACAACCATCCTTGCCCCAAAAGGCATCGAGTGGAACAAAGAAACCAAAGAAAACGCCTATGTCATTTTCTTACTGGCAATCAGTAAAACGGACTATGAAGAAGCCATGGCAATTTATGACCTATTTGTTACTTTCGTCAAAGAAAAAACAACACGACGCCTCATTAATGTTAAAAACTTCAATGAGTTCCAAGCGATAGCCAAAGACAGCCTGGCTCGAATTGTGTGATTTCAATGAGTTTCCACTTCCTTGCGGAAAAAGGGAAGTGGGCACTGTTTACGTGATCCTAACCACAACTCCATCAAATGATTTTTAGTCTAATTCATCCATTTCATGCATAAAATAGGTAAGTGGAAGTGAAAATTTCCACTCTACGTATGTTTCCATTTATTCATTTCCACTTTTATTACACCCTCCAAACATCATTTCCAGATTTCAAAAAATCAATCTAATTTATTGAATTTAAATATCTTTAATCTTTTAATCATAATTAGCCCCTACTTTTTGTCCCTCATAATGCATAACATTTTCCAGTTAACTTCCTTTTAGACCAAAAAATAGCCTCAAATCGTCCGTTTATGCTTCCGAATTATTTCCACTTAGAACTGGAAATTCCCTGTCTGCAAAAACAATAAAGAAGCGACTAAGGTATTAGCATGAATAAATGAAGTTACATGATTTGAAATATTATCTTGGATTTTAAATAGTTATGAATGAATCAGTTGTAGTTTTCAAAATGTTAGAGGACGACCTTGATGTTCAACAGGTCACACACAAACTGCTAGCAGTGATTACTGACTGGCTCAAACAGGAGGGTTGCTACACCACAGATGTACAGCAGCAGATGTTGGAGTCTCATCTACGTGCCATGGTTGATAGAGCCAAAACTGGCGAAGCCTTACCGGAAGTGGATATTAGCTTGTTTGATGAAATCTCGGCACATTCGATTGCATTAGCACAACGAGTCGTCGATACACTTCCGGGACTTGCACCAGAAGAGACTTACTTGCTTTCAGTCCACTTTGAAGTTGCCCGTTCTAATGATTAATTTTTAGCATTAAATTTTTTGGAGAATATTTTATGAAACAGATAGTTATTGTTATTGGCGATCGTTTAGGTAAAGGGCAAAAAGTGGCTGCTGGCGTTGAAACCGCGGGTGGAAAAGCCATTGTCGTACCCGGCGTCGCTGCCGATATGAAACTCGGGGATGTGATGAACCAAGAGCAAGCAGACCTGGGCATTTCATTCTGTGGAAGCGGTGGCGCAGGCGCTATCACCGCTCAAACTAAATATGGCTATAAAGCACGTTATGGTATGCGTTCGATTGAAGAAGGAGAAACCGCAATTGCAGAGGGCTGCAATGTATTAGGTTTCGGTTTTATGGACAAGGAAGAGTTAGGCGAGCGCTTAGTCAAAGCTTTTAATAAAAAATACGGCAACGCTTAATGAAAAAATCTATCGAAACGACAGTACGGGTGACAGGGCAAGGCGACACAAAGCAAAAAGCGATTGCTGACGCCTTAAATTCGATTCAAAAAACCGTACTTAAGAACAGTACCGACATCATTCTGCGGATAGAACCCAAGGATGTTGAGGTTGTTAGTGCTCACTCTCATTCGCGGACAGAAAAGTTTCTTTTTCTCTTTTTGCCACGCAAACGTGAACATTTCCGAGTTGTTCTCGACGTTTCGCTGGATGTTACCTTACTTTCTGTCAACGAAATTCCATTTACAGAACAATAAAAGCAATCAGGTCTGGAGTAAATTCCATGAGTGAAACTGCATCTTTCTTAGAAATATTGGGCATGTCCCTCATTATCGGCGGTCTCTGCGGCTTTGGTTTAGGCGCAGGGGCGGCACGTATGTTCCACGCGCCAACCGTTCAAGGTATGGGCGCATTCCGTACCCTTGGTGAGTTAAACGCGTGTGAGGGCGACCCTGCATCACACTTCTCATTCGGCTTAGGATTCTTCTTCAACGCATGGGCATCATCGGTCGCTGCGGGTGCCTTCACCCAAGACGTTGATCACCGCATCATCCCTAACTGGGGTGCTGCTGCTCTATTAACTAAAAACCGTAGTGTGGCAGATACCCTGCATAACCCGAAAAAAATGGCGATTGCCTGTGCCATTATCGGGGCATTGGTGGTCGCCTTCTTAAATACCACGGCGTCCGCAGTACCCGCCGCGCTACAAACCACCGCGATCAACGTACTGGTTCCGGCTGCTAACTTACTGGTTAACACCGTGATGCCCGTGATTTTCTGGTTAGCCGCGATGGACGCAGGTCGTCGTTCCGGTTTCTGGGCAACCTTATTTGGTGGTTGCGCCCAATTAATCATGGGTAACGCTATCCCAGGTTTAGTGTTAGGGATCTTGATTGGTAAAGGCGTGGATGACAATGGCTGGAACCGTATCACTCGTACCATGATGATCACCGTTGTTCTGCTGTTCGTTCTCAGTGGCTTCTTCCGCGAGTTTGACCTGAAGATGATCACCTCTTTCAACTTAGACAAACCACTGTGGCTTGAATATGTCCACGGACTGCTGAGCGGGAAATAATCATGACAACTGAAATTAATAAACAAGACTTTTGGTACGCGGAATGGTCTTTCCCTATCTTTGTTGGCTTGTTATCTGCTGGGATCTTCGCAGGTACGCACATGTATGTGGTGTACGGCTTCGGTGCTTTTAACGAAGTGGCTTTTGTCGCCATGTTACGCGCCGGGCTAGATACTGGAGTTTACGGGGCGGTTGCCGCCTTTGGTGCCAGTTTCCTGTTTGCTCGGATCATAGAAGGGTCATTAGTGGGGATTTTAGATATCGGTGGTGCACTACAAACCGGTATTGGCTTAGGTGTTCCAGCCCTCTTTTTAGCGGCTGGCTGGGATATCTTAGTCACTAACTTTTGGATCTCCCTGCTCACGGGCTTATTCCTCGGTGTACTTATCGGCTTAATTATTGTTTTTGCTCGTAAGTTTACCATTGCCCAAGCTAACTCCACATTTGGCGCAGACGTCATGATGGGCGCGGGTAACACCTCCGGTCGTTTCTTAGGTCCATTGATTATATTGGCAGCGATGGCGGCATCGATTCCAATTGGTATTGGTGCACTGATTGGCTCACTGATTTTCTATGTATGGCAAAAACCTGTCGCCGGTGGCGCTATCTTAGGCGCGATGTTATTTGGGTATTTCTTCCCACTCGCAGCTTAATAGCATTTAGAACAAATGCGACGGTTTGCATCACTTAGAACAAACACTTGAGCATACTCTAAATAATTCAAGCTGCAACTAGGCGGCAAGCGACGATATCCCTAGGAGCATACATAAGTATGTGACTAGGGTAGCGGAAGAGCAGCCAACAACGCTGCGGTTTGAAGTATGACGAGTATGACTATAAAGAAGGTAATCATGTATTCTCTAATCATCAAACAGGGCAAGCGTATCGATGGTTCAATTATCGATATTCTAATCAAAGACGGAAAAATCGAAGCTGCGGGCCCTGAGCTTTCCCACAATCAGCAAGCTGAGAAAATTATTGATCTTGAAGGAAAGCGGTATGTTAGCGCTGGATGGATAGATTCTCACGCCCACTGTTTTGCAGAGTCACCGATTTACTTCGATGAACCTGATCTCGCCGGTGCTGCTGGCGGTGTCACTTCACTGGTTGATGCGGGCAGTGTGGGAGCTGATGATATTGATCGGTTTTATCGGTTAACCACTCAATCCAAAACAAATGTCTTCTCACTGCTGAATATTTCGCGCATTGGCATTATTGCTCAGAATGAGCTGTCCAATATGGACAATATCGATGATGCGAGTTTCCAAGCCGCACTTGAGCGCCACCCATGCTTTGTGGTTGGTATGAAAGCAAGAATGAGTAAAAGTGTGGTAGGCGAAAATGGTATAGCGCCGCTGATTAAAGCCAAAGAAATGCAGAAGAAACACGCGCTTCCGCTAATGGTACATATTGGAAACAACCCACCTAATATTGATGACGTTGCCGACCTACTCACTCGTGGCGATATCATCACCCACTGTTTTAATGGCAAACCTAATAAAATTTTAGGGGATGATGGCTATCTGAAACCGTCCATTGCCCGAGCATTAGCCCGCGGCGTGATCCTCGATGTCGGTCACGGTGGCGAAAGTTTTAGCTTTAAAGTGGCAGAACAAGCCATGCGTATCGGGACTTACCCCGACATTATTAGTTCCGATATTTATCACCGCAACCGAGTGAATGGTCCCGTGTATAGCCTCGCTTTTGTGATGACTAAATTCCTGTGTATGGGATTCAGCGCGGAACAAGTTTTACGCTGCGTAACCGAAAAAGCCGCTGATTTACTGTCTCTTCCAGCCAAAGGTTATTTAAGACCGGGCTTTGATGCAGACATTACCTTATTTGACCTGAAAGAAGAACCCACTGAGCTGACAGATGCAGAAGGGGAACACCGTATCGGAACACATCGTTTTGTGCCGGTTGCTGCCATCGTCGGTGGAAAACATATTATTCCTGCGCAAGGTGAAACCGAACATGCAATCAATCTATGAAAAATATCAATTAAAACACGTCATCAATGCATCGGGTCGAATGACTATTCTGGGCGTTTCGACTCCGACACCAGAAGTGGTAGAACGCGTCACTTATGGATTGAATCACTATTTTGAAATTAAAGATTTAGTGAACAAAACTGGGGAATACATCGCTCAGCTATTAAATGTTGAGTCGGCTGTCGTCGTTTCCTGTGCATCCGCAGGTATTGCCCAAGCCGTCGCCGCTGTTATTGTTCAAGATGATGATGACCTCCTTTTGAACTTACACTCCTCAAGCAAATCAGTTCCTCGCGAAATTATTCTGCCTAAAGGACATAACGTGAATTTTGGTGCCCCCGTAGACACCATGGTCACCTTAGGCGGCGGTAAAGTCATTGAAGCTGGCTTTGCTAATGAGTGCAGCGCGGCACAACTCGCGGCAAAAATCACCCCCCAAACCGCCGCGATTTTGTATATCAAATCCCACCATACTGTGCAAAAGAGCATGTTAACGGTTGCTGAAGCCGCCAAAGTGGCCCATGCCCACCAGCTTCCGTTGATTGTCGATGCAGCAGCAGAGGAAGACTTAACGACATATTACCAAGCCGGTGCCGACCTCGTTATTTATAGCGGCGCCAAGGCAATTGAAGGTCCGACGAGTGGCTTGGTAATCGGTAAAAAACAGTATGTTGAATGGGTTAAACGCCAATCTCAAGGGATTGGTCGAGCCATGAAAGTGGGTAAAGAAGGTATTCTCGGATTAACGCTAGCTATCGAACAATATCTCACTGCGACCAAAGAAACCGGCGCAGAGATGGTTAGCCGTATGAATAAATTCCTTGACGATTTAAATGGAATTTCAGGAATTTCAGTGCGCATCGTTTGGGATTCCGCTGGACGCGATATCGCCAGAGCCGAGATCAGTTTTGATGAAAAAGCGATTGGCAAAACGACCTATCAAATTATGGCTGATTTAAAGCAAGGCGATACGGCAATTTATTTCCGTGAATATAAAGCGAATGAAGGCAAAGTTGAAGCTGATATTCGTAGCGTTAGCACCGAACAACTCGATGTTATTTCGCAAAAAATTCGTCGATTAGTAGAAGGAATTTAAAATGAAGTTATCACCTAATTTTTACCATGACCGAGTGTGCTTAAACGTCTTAGCAGGGAGTCATCAAAACGCCAAAGATATCTATACCGCTGCGGAAAGCTTTGTGGTTGTTGGCGTGTTATCCAAAAATTACCCTGATCTTGAAAGCGCTATTGCGGATATGAAAATTTACGCCAAAGAAGTGGATAATGCCTTGTCTGTGGGATTAGGCGCGGGCGATCCGAATCAATCCACCATGGTGTCTCTGATTTCAAAAGAAGTTCAACCACAACATGTGAATCAAGTGTTTACGGGAGCCCCCATTAGCCGTGCGTTATTGGGACAAAATGAAACTTTTGTGAATGCGTTGATTTCCCCAACTGGCACTGTTGGTATGGTGAAAATTTCAACGGGACCATTAAGTTCCCAAGCGCCGGATGGCATCGTCCCGATTGAAACAGCCATCATGATGCTCAAAGATATGGGCGCAGATTCTGTGAAGTTCTTTAATATGCAGGGCTTAAAACATATCGAGGAATATAAAGCGATCGCCAAAGCATGTGCCGAGTTTGATTTTTCTTTAGAACCAACGGGCGGTATTGATTTGGATAATTTTGCTGAAATTTTACAGATTGCTCTTGATGCTGGCGTGAAGAAGATTATTCCCCATATTTATAGCTCTATCATCGATAAAGCTACCGGCAATACTCGCCCTGAAGATGTACGCCAGTTATTGCAAATGGTTAAACAAGCCGTTAACTAATACGGCAGCAAGCTGCAAATAAGAAAATAAATCTAAGCGAGAGATTAAAGTCTAGTCCATTACCACAATAAAAAAGCAACAATGCCCCACTCATTTTTCATGCTGTGGGGCATTTTTTATTTTGAATTAATGACTTATCATTTTAGCGTTCGGTATAATGTGAAACCAATAGCTATCGGGTACTGGGCTATCCCAAACGCCCATGTAAACTGCAACACCAATCATCAAAAATAATATGCTGAGCGTCAAAACGGCCATTGACACTCCTGATAATGAACGTTGATGTTTTTGAGTCGGAGTGTGTAGTGAAAAAGTCAATGTTGATGCAACAGGGCATGATTCAACGCATGTCATGCATCCCGTACACTCGACCGTTCTGACCTTAATTAATTGATCAACAGGGATCCGTGATGGGCAATTTTTGGCACATTTCCCACAATCAATACAGCTTTCCGCATTGCGGTGAATTTTAAACGGTGAGAATAAAGAGAATAGCCCCAATAATGCGCCGTAAGGGCATAGATAACGGCACCAAGCATTACGAATAAATAAGCTAATCACCACAAGAACGCAAACAGTGATAAGGGAAGCACTACTAATATAACGAAAGAAATCGAGCATTTTGACATCAATAATGATCCCGTAAGGTGACATCATAAAGTATTGGATCATCTGTGCAGGCATTGATAGCGAGATATAGAGGAAGAAGACTAATAATAGGTATTTTAATCCTCTTAGGGGAATATCGAGCCATTTAGGGACTTTGATTTGAAAACGAAAAAGTTTCTGCCCTATTTTCCCCGTGTATTCCGATATCGTGCCTATTGGACACATCCATGAACAGAATGCTTTTTTCAGTAATAAGCTAATGATAATAAAAGAAGCCAAAAGAAACATCGATGCGGCATGAATTGGCGGTAATCCCCCCATTTCGATAGTGTATTTTAAGTTCATTAATCCCGCGATAGGCAGCCAACCTTCAATACCGCCTGGGCGAGGAAGGTAAAATGTCATTCCTCCGGTTTCGTAATAACGCACCCAATAATAGAACGTGATGCCAATATAAATATTGATCGCCAATAGCGTGATTTGCACAGCTTTCCGCCACGTCGACGCATTACGCCAATCATTCCAAGGGAGTTTTCCGCCAACGGTACCAGAACGACGTGGATATCGTATTGATGTTTTTTTTATCATTTCCGCCCAGCTCTTTAACATGTATTTTAAATACCATTATTGTATTTAAGTCCCCAGCACACATATTGATTTGTATCACTGCCTTGCGATGTTGACGGTGGATATGGCGTATTGATAGGAAAATGTGCAAATGAAAGATAATAAGCTCAGATTTTTTCTAAATAGTTAGTGTAGTAACAAGGCAGCAAAATGAAGACAACGCGGGGAGCATACGCAAGTATGTGACTAGGATTAGTGAGGGTAGCCAACGCC
>NZ_JAMPNR010000014.1:0-90391 GCF_028479485.1 Providencia sp. PROV209
ATCAAATATGACATGAAAATTTTTTCTAAATAATTCGAGGTGTGCCAAGGCGGCAAAATGAGGAAATCCCTAGGAGCATACACAAGTATGTGACTTGGGTTGACGAGTGAAGCCAACGCAGTCACAACTTGAAGTATGACGAAAAAATGGGAGTTGGTCGGTAAGCCGGGTTCTGTCGTGGACAACCATTCATCTAGGCCAGCACTTGCGCACTGGCTCCAGCAACCTACCCGAGTTCAATGCGGGCCGCACCATATGAACCCCTATTTGGTCTTGCTCCGGGTGGAGTTTACCATGCCACGAACTGTTGCCAGTCGCGCGGTGCGCTCTTACCGCACCCTTTCACCCTTACCTGATCCTGTAAACAGGCCATCGGCGGTTTGCTCTCTGTTGCACTTGTCGTAGGCTCGCGCCTCCCAGACGTTATCTGGCACCCTGCCCTATGGAGCCCGGACTTTCCTCCCCTCTACCCGTCTCCCGAAGGGACTACGATAAAGCAGCGGTTGTCTGACCAACTCCGCGGCGAATTATAGGCACTTTGTGATAGCTTGTACAGACTCTATAGCAGGCAATTTACGTCAAAACCTACACTTGAATAAAATTTACTCATCGTCTTGCTGGTCAAGCATCAATTTGTATAACTGGTTTTTCTTCAGACCGTAAATTTCTGCGGTAATTGCCGCTGCTTTTTTCGGTGGTAACTCTTTTTGTAGCAAACCTAAAGTACGAAGAACATCTGGCGTAATCGCTGATTCATCATTTTGGGGCTTATACCCTTCTACTATCAGCACCATCTCACCGCGATGGCGATTTTCATCTTCTTTGACCCATGCAAGTAACTCCCCAACAGGTCGCCCTTCAATAGACTCCCATGTTTTGGTCAATTCTCGCGCTAAAACCACGCGACGCTCTGGTCCCCATACTTCCACCATGTCTGCTAAACTGTCTAATAAACGGTGAGTGGATTCATAAAAAATCAGCGTGCGAGTTTCTTGCTCTAAAGATTGTAGAACGTCTTTACGTCCCTTGGTTTTGGCGGACAAGAAACCTTCATAGCAAAAACGATCTGAAGGTAAACCTGCGGCTGACAACGCCGTAATTGCCGCACACGCCCCCGGTAGAGGGACAACTCGAATACCAGCTTCACGGCAGCGGTTGACTAAATGATAGCCAGGATCATTAATTAAAGGTGTACCTGCATCCGAGACTAATGCGATACTATCTCCTTGTTGAAGCTTACTAATTAATTGATCTGCTTTTTGCTGCTCGTTATGATCGTGTAGCGCAAACATGCGCGCATTGATGGCAAAATTCTGTAATAGAATGCCTGAATGCCTTGTGTCTTCCGCAGCAATTAGGTCAACATGTTTAAGCACATCCAACGCACGTTGCGTGATATCTCCCATGTTACCAATTGGGGTAGGCACAATGTAAAGCGTGGATGCCATAACCACTGCTTGATTAGGTTGATTCATTGTTTCATCCGAATAGCCGGTTTAAAATTAAGCAATTGAAAAATACACCATTGGATACAGTATGCGTCCTTCAATTTTTTTGCATTTGAAAAAAAGATTACTCTGCACTGCGATGTTGTCCACTTTGGCATTAACTGGATGCCAAATCGAATCCTCGACAACCACGACCGCAACTCAGCAGCCTAGTGTTTCTGACGCCAGCCATTACCAGTCCATTATCGATGCTGCTCAAGGCAAACCATCAATGGATGTCCTGCGCGTTTATATTAGCCAAGAGCCTTTATTAACCGATCCGGCACAACATCAAGCGAATATTGATTCTCTGTGGCTGATGTTAACACAAATGAAGCCAGAACAGATTCAAGGAATCGAAGCTGACGAAAATATTCTACTGGGTTGGGTCGACCTGCTGGATATCTACCAAAATAATAAAGATGACCCAGAAGCACTACGCACTGGCATCGACGATTGGAAAACCCGTTACCCACATAACCCTGGGGCAAAAAATCTCCCGACAGCATTAGTGCAAGGTACTATTACTAAAGTCGGCGCCAATCCACGTATTGCACTATTTTTGCCAATGAGCGGACAAGGGCAAGTTTTTGGTCAAGCTATCATGCAAGGCTTCCTTGATGCGCAAAAAGGCCTGCCGTCATCCCCGGTCTCTCAAACGTCTACTGCACCTGCCACATCACAAGGCTCAGGGAATGATGTGCTCGATCAGATTTACCAAGAAGTTGCCGCTACGGTGAATGAAAATGCGAATACTGAAGTTGCTTCATCAACCGTCAGTATTGACGCAGTTCCGACCAATACTCAAAGCGTTAAAGTCTTTGATACTCAAGGTAAGGCTATGCCGCAGTTAGTCGCTCAAGCGACCTCTGAAGGTTATAACTTAATTGTTGGTCCATTACTGAAATCAGACGTTCAAGCTATTGCTCAAATGAACGCGCCAGTAAATGTTTTGGCACTGAATGAATTAGACGCAAACCAATTACAGCCTCGTGCCAATCTCTGTTATTTCTCTTTATCCCCTGAAGATGAAGCGAAAAATGCCGCTAACCAAATGAGATTAGAGGGTAAACAAATGCCTTTAGTCTTAGTGCCCGCGTCACCATTTGGTGACCGCATCGCAAAAGCCTTTGCCGAAGAGTGGCAAGCAAAAGGTGGCGGGACTGCATTAATGCAAACATTTGGTTCTACTGCATCTTTAAAAGAATCGATCAACCGAGGTCAAGGGATCCGCATGACGGGAACCCCAATTAATGTTGCTACGCAAGGCGTGGAACAAGCAAACGGTAGCATTGATGCGGTCTATATCGTGGCAACACGCGATGAGTTAACCCTTGTCAAACCGATGATAGAAATGGCAATTAGCTCTCGCCAGCGCCCTGCTTTATATGCAAGTTCACGCAGTAACCAAGGAAATTCGAACGCGGATTACCGCTTTGAGATGGAAGGTGTGAAATTCAGTGAAGTGCCATTACTCGCAGGTGCAAACAACAATCTACGCAAACAAGCACAAGGTAAAGTGAATAATGACTATTCTCTATTCCGCCTGTATGCAATGGGGATTGATGCATGGTCACTGGCAAATAACTACGATAACCTACAAAACAATGGTCAGTTCCGTGTTAATGGGGCATCAGGTATGTTAAGTGTGCACGAAAACTGTGTGATTTACCGCGAATTACCTTGGTTGCAATTCAAGCAAGGACAAGTTAAGCCGGCACAATAACATGAACTAGGCAGCCTTACCGCTGCCTAATTTTCAGACAAGGATGTCATGAAAACAGTAGAAAAATCATTAAAATGGTTAACTGGTAAATACTACGAAAACCAAGCGCTCTCCTATTTAAAACAGCAAGGACTGACCTTTGTAGCACGTAATGTCCGAAATCGTGCAGGCGAAATCGATTTAATCATGCGAGATAAATCGAGCTGGGTATTCGTAGAAGTCCGTTTTCGCAAGAATAGTCATTACGGAGATGCACTTTTATCAGTAAACTGGCACAAACGCAGAAAAATATTGGCAACCGCGCAATATTGGCTTGCTCAACAACAACAAAGTTTTGAAACAACACCTTGCCGCTTTGATATCTGTGCGATCACCGGCAAACAGTTTCAGTGGATTCAAAACGCATTTAATCTCAGTGAACAGGAATATAAGTAAGTGCTAGATAGAATAAAAGTTTGCTTTACTGAAAGCATTCAAACTCAGATTGCTGCTGCAGAAGCCCTGCCTGATGCTATTTCTCGAGCTGCGATGATGATGGTGCAGTCACTGCTTAATGGTAATAAAATTTTGTGTTGTGGTAATGGCGCATCCGCAGCAACAGCACAGCGTTTTGCTGCCAGTATGATCCACCGTTTTGAAACTGAGCGCCCAAGCTTACCCGCACTCGCGCTAAATACAGACAATACGGTACTGACTGCAATTTCAGGCAGTAAACAGCCCACCGAAATCTATGCGAAGCAAGTAAGAGCTCTGGGGCAGCATGGTGATGTGCTAATGGCTATCTCAACTCACGGTAACAGCGCCGATATTATTAAAGCCGTAGAAGCCGCAGTGACTCGCGATATGACTATCGTGGCGCTAACAGGCTATGATGGTGGTGAGCTTGCTGGTCTTTTAGGACCACAAGATGTTGAAATTCGTATTCCATCCCAGCATAGTGTCAGAATTCAAGAGGTGCACTTACTCACTGTCAATTGTCTGTGTGACCTTATCGATAACACGCTCTTTCCTCATCAGAACGACTAAGGAGACAAAATGCGATTACTCCCGATTTTTGCCATAATGTTTAGTGCAGTTCTTTTACAAGGTTGTATTGGTGCAGCCGTCGTAGGTACGGCAGCAGTTGCGACCAAAAGCGCGACAGACCCGCGCTCTGTTGGTCAACAAGTTGATGATGGTACGTTAGAAGCGCGTGTCAGCGGTCAGCTCAATAAAAATAAAGATATCACCAATAATTCCCGCATCATCGCAACAGCCTATAAAGGCAATGTGTTGTTGACGGGTCAATCTCCCGATATGTCATTGGCAGACAAAGCCAAACAAATCGCCAGCAACGTTGATGGTACTGAAAAAGTCTATAACGAGGTACGTCAAGGTCAGCCTGTTGACTTAGGTACAGCGTCTAAAGACACATGGTTAACCACAAAGGTGAAATCCAAGATTTTAGCCAGTGATGAGGTGAAATCTGGCAGCGTTAAAGTGATTACTGAGAATGGGGAAGTCTTCTTATTAGGCGTACTCACTCAACAAGAAGGTGCTGCAGCGGCAAAAATTGCAAGTGAAACAGATGGCGTTCGTCGAGTAACGACAGCATTTACTTATCTCAATTGATTATAATTAGTAACCTATTGTGACAAAAAGCCAAGCCATGAAGTCAAATTCATGGCTTTTTTCTTATTCCTCACCGATATCGTTATTTTTCAGATAATTCCTATCTCCTAATAAGCTCATCTGATTCAGTATCCACGCCTGCCTTCTCAAAACATACGAAGATGGATTTTTTACGTGGAATCTATGAGGATTAGGTAAAACGGCAGCTAAAAGTGCAGCTTCCTGTCGAGAAAGCTTACTAGCAGGCTTATTGAAGAATTTATTTGCAGCCTCTTCCACACCAAAAACACCCTCACCAAACTCTGCAATATTAAGATAAACAGTCAGTATTCTGGTTTTTGACCACATCAACTCCATAATAGGTGTCATAGCTGTCTCAATCCCTTTTCTTAACCAGCTTCTTCCATCCCATAACCATAGGTTTTTCACTGTTTGCTGAGAGATTGTAGAAGCCCCTCTAACTGTCTGTTTATTACTCGAATTATGCTTATATGCACGTTCAATCGCATTCAAATCAAATCCCCAATGATGTGGAAAATTTTGATCTTCTGAGGCAATGACAGCGAGATAAATATAGGGAGATATCTGTTTCTCACCAACCCAAGTCGAATGAGAAACATAAGAAAAATTAAAGTTTAGCCATGCAGAAAGTTGTCTTTCGACCATCACTGCAGAAAAGGGGACGGGTATAAATTTGAAGATCACAACAGAGACTAACCAGAGGGCAAGTAATGAAAGTGTGATCTTCTTTAACCAATACCACAAGCGAGAAACAAACTTTTGCATTGGATTAACTACGCCATTTCTAATACTTTCTCAACCAGCTTATTGATACCGACATTTGCCTCAGCAATAGATTGAGCCAGCATATAAGCAGGTGTTGTAACAACTTTGTTATTTTCATCTACCACAATGTTATCAACGGTACACTCCACATGCTGCCCCCCCATCTTTTCAATTTGGGCAATCGTTTCAGTATCATTGCCAATTGTCAGTTTCACTGATGTATTTAACATCTTCGGTAGCATGACAGGAGCAATACACATCAGCCCTAGCGGCTTTTTCTGTTGGTGCATGACCTGCACTAAACTTAATAGTTGTTTATTAATTTCACATTCACTGCCTTTGGTCGCAAAATTACATAAATTTTTCGCCACACCAAAACCACCAGGAATTATAAGGGCATCCAGCTTAGAGGGGTCTGCTGATGATAAAGACGCTATTTTCCCACGAGAAATACGCGCAGACTCTTCCATTTGGTTACGAGTTTCTGTTTTTAATCCACCATTAACATGATTAATTACAGTAGCTTGATCTTCATCTGGCGCAAAAAAGTGAACTTCTGCATTATTTTTGCTTAAAGCAAGCATAGTTAGCACTGATTCATGAATCTCACTTCCATCAAAAACACCACAGCCACTTAAAATTACCGCAATTGATTTCATATCTTCGTCCTTTTGTAGTAAATTACTCCCCAGAGCGAAAGCAGACAAACATCAATCTTCATCACAGATTTTAATGAATCTTGTAACAGGTTCGCTAAATTTTGGTATCTTGATAACGTCTGAGTCGTGACAAATAGATTTTAATGATTCGCCTAAGATAAAAATTATAAGCGAATCAATGATTTCCCTGGTGTTGGCGCAGTATTCGCGCACCCCAACTTAGGTTGGGGTTATTTTTTTGTACGACCATCCACCCAGTTTCTTAATGTTTCTATATCTGACTTCCAATCCTGTTTTAACTCATCCACCCACTCTTGCACGTTGTCCCACCACGCTGGTAATTCAGGGGATTGAATCTGCTGAGCGAGTTTCTGTAAATTTTTGAGTCCAACCGAACCTGCCGCGCCTTTAATTTTGTGAGCTTCCTCAACAATTCCCTTCTGATCCTTAGCCACCATATTAGAATCGAGAATGGCTAAATATCCCGGCAGCATTTTTTCAAACACTTCTAAGCCGTCATAAATCAGTTTTGGTCCCACTAATTCAATGTATTGCTCTAACATTTCGCAATCTAAAATAGATGCATCAACCTCTGCCATATCCACTTGCTCCTCATGCTGATCATTTGAAGATGCATTTTCACCCCAGAACTGCTCAATCACGTGAGTCAGTGCAGGTACTGATAATGGTTTGCTCAGAACGCCATCCATTCCTGCGTCAAAGTACTCTTTTTTGTCTTTGAGTACGTTAGCTGTCAATGCAATTAATGGCGGTAAATCTTCCTTATCATATTGTTGTTTAAGCTGTTTAGAGATATCGAATCCAGTCATATCTGGGAGTTGAATATCTAATAGGACTAAATCATATTCTCCAGGTGCGAACATCTCTAAGGCATCTTTACCTGTCATTGCAACATCAACCGTATTGCCAAGATTCTCTAGCACAGAACACGCCACAACCACATTTAGTTCAATATCTTCTACTAGTAAGATATGAAGGGCTGGTAACGGATAATCATCGTCATCCTGTTGCTGCTCTTCGATTTCAGCCTCAACTTCTGGGGCGATAATCGACAGTGTGAATGTGGAACCTTGCCCTATGTCACTTTCTACGCGAATATCGCCACCCATACTTTGTGCTAACCTACGGGATACAGAAAGTCCAATCCCCGTTCCCGTTGCTGGACGTCCGCCAGCAGAATCACGCACTTGATAGTACATCGCAAAGATTTTATCTAATTCATCTTTTGGAATACCAATTCCACTGTCTTTCACTTGGAAAATCAGTTTATTGTCAGCTTCTCGCCAAATGCTCAGTTTCACTTCACCTTTTTGAGTGAATTTCACCGCATTGCCGATCAAATTCCACAAGATTTGGCGTAAACGAGTGCCATCAGTCAGAATTGTTTTAGGCAGACCGTGCGCGACATCCATGACAAACTTCAGACCTTTCGGCTGAACCAGTAATCCACTGAGATTTTCTAAATCATTGACAAATTCAGGCAGCATCACAGGTTGGTTATCCAATTGAACTTTGCGACGCTCGATTTTATCCATCTCAATCACGTCATTAAAAATATTCCCTAACGTCACCGCACTGACATGAATTGTTTTTAAGTAGCTTGATTGTTCTTTGGTTAGTTTGGTATCTAATAAAATACGGCTAAGCCCTACAATGCCATTAAGCGGCGTACGAAGCTCGTGGCTGATCGTTGAGATAAAGGTAGTCTTCTCTCTACTGGCGTTCTCTAACGCCTCCTGATAGCGCTTACGCTCGGTAATATCCCGTCCAAAGCCCATCAGCCCGTGACGTTTACCCACTCGGTCATAAAATGGAACCTTGCGTAGTTCAAAACACGCTTTACGCCCATCAGGGTAAACCAACCACTGTTCATAAGTTAGCGCGACATTGTGTCTGAAAACTTTCTCATCCGTTTCCATCACTTTAGCCGCAATTTCTTCATCATAAATATCTAATGGCGTTAAGCCGACCAGCTGTTTTTCACTTTTACCCGTGAGCAGCTCCATTGCACGGTTACAACCGGAAAATTCATTGTTTTCATTACGATAATAAACAAGATCAGGGGAAGCATCGAGAAATGAGCGTAGTAAAACGGACTGCTGCTCAAATTCAATTTGTGTTTGTTCGCGGTATTTCATTTCTTGTTTGAGTTGCTCTAACAACTCAAGATGGGCACTTTCGGCTTTTTCACGCTCTAAAATTTCGAGATTCAGTTGCTCAATATTGCCCTGTAATTGAGTATTGAGTTCTGAATCGCGCTTTCTCATAACCTCGAGTTTGTCCACCATCCGAGTTAAACGCTGGCGAGACTCCTCCAATTGCTCAACCACCACCGAAAGAAAATAAACCGCTAATGGCGTTATAATTAACCCAAAGAAAATCGAACCGACCATATCGAGGCTATCAACTTGCCCACGAAGAAAAATCGCTACCGCCATTTGCATTATCATGGCGAGCACAACTAACGCTGATGCGAGAAGCAAAGAGAAACGCACTAAGCCCAGTTTCATCATCAGGTCAACATAGTATTGTGCTAGACCGCGAAGTACTTTCATAACCACCCCTTAGTTAAATTCTCACTGAATCATATATCAAACAGGGCTGTTTCGGATGGGGTTTCATACGAAATATCGATCCTGCTCATTAAATCGCCGGTCACAATGAGATATTCATCCCTGTATTAGCAACTTTATTACGATAATCACTATTTATATCAATGCTATCAAAGTAAACTTCAATTTGTGTCATTCCCATAAAAGAATTTGGCTGAAAAGGTGACTATGTCCTCTTCAAATAGAGGTTCGCCCCGTCGTGAGCCCAATAAAAAAGCGCTAACTATTCGCAAAATTGAATTTGTGGAAATTTATCAGCCAATGAGTGGCCTCGAAGCGCAGCATCAAGCTCAACGCTGCTTGTCTTGCGGAAGCCCATATTGTGAGTGGAAATGCCCATTACACAATCCTATTCCCAACTGGTTAAAACTTGCAGGTGAAGGGCGAATTCTCGAAGCTGCAGAGCTTTGTCATCATACCAATAGCCTGCCTGAAATTTGTGGGCGAATTTGCCCTCAGGAAAGATTATGTGAAGCTGCATGTGTCCTAGATGAAACGTTTGGCTCCGTCACTATTGGTCATTTGGAGCGTTATATTACAGACAGTGCCTTTGAACAAGGCTGGCGCCCTGACCTTTCCCATGTTCGCAGTACAGGCAAACGTGTAGCCATCATTGGAGCAGGTCCTGCAGGGCTTTCTTGTGCCGATATTTTGGCTCGTCATGGTGTTCAAGCCACGGTTTTTGATAAATTCCCTGAAATTGGTGGGTTACTCACTTTTGGCATCCCTGCGTTTAAGTTGGAAAAACAGATAATGCAGCGTCGTCGACATATTTTCGAAGAGATGGGCATTACGTTTAAATTGAATACCGAGGTTGGGAAAGATATCCCATTAGAAACGCTGGTCAATGAGTTTGATGCGATTTTTGTGGGTACAGGCACCCATAAGCCCGTCTCTGGTTGCCTACCCAACGAGAGCGCTATAGGCGCTTATCAGGCGCTCCCTTATTTAATGGGTAATACGCACCATTTACTAGGCTACCCTGATGATCCGCAGTTTCCTTATATTTCGCTTGCTCATAAAAATGTTGTGGTGTTGGGTGCTGGGGATACCGCGATGGATTGTGTACGTAGCGCTATTCGTCAAGGTGCGAACCAAGTTCATTGTATCTACCGTGGTAGCATGAATGAAATGTCAGCGACAACAAGGGAAGTTATCCATGCGCAAGAAGAAGGCGCACAATTCCACTTTCATTTACAGCCCGTTAGCATCAATACTAATTCTGAAAATCACGTGATTAGCATCAGTTTTGTTAATACTGAGAATAACGCGATAGCCACGAAAAAAGTCCTATACCCTGCCGATGTGGTTATTATGGCGTTCGGTTTTGAATCAGAGGCACTACCTTGGCTTAAAGAGCATGCCGTTCAATATGATAAGGATGGAAGAATTATTGCGCCACGCCATCATCGCTATGCTTATCAAACCTCAAACCCGAAAATTTTTGCCGGAGGAGATGTTGTGCATGGTTCTGATTTAGTCGTCACGGCGATTGCCGAAGGACGAGGTGCTGCAGAGGGAATACTGACGTTTCTTCAGATATAAAAAAAGAGGAATTTCTTCCTCTTTTTATTCAATTACCTACTAGGTCTCACGCTTATTTTACGACGCGTAACGCAGGGCGACCTTTCGGGGGTCTTGGTGGTTCATCATCTGGAGATGAAGGCTCTTCAGTTTGAGGTACCTCATCGTGAACCAACACGATGTTGTCCGACAGTGTTTCATCAGCTGCATCATCTTCACCATCAAAGTGCTCATCATAAGCCGCTTCAGGTTCAAACATCATGCCCGCGCCATTTTCGCGAGCATACACCGCCATGATGGCAGCCATTGGCACATATACCTGGCGAGGTACGCCGCCAAATCGTGCATTGAATCGCACTTCTTCATTGGTAATTTCAAAGTTACCCACTGCACGAGGGGCAACATTTAAAACAATTTGCCCATCACGAGCAAATTCCATCGGAACATTCACCGCTGGAAGAGTGACATCAACCACCAAATGCGGAGTCATATCATTATCCAGCAACCACTCATAGTGGGCGCGCAGCAGATAAGGGCGACGTGGTGTCATTGGTGCCATTTCCATCATCCGACTTAGCCTCGTGCTGATAGGCGCATTTCACGCTCTAATTCAGTTAATGACGCTAAGAATGCATCACGTTCAAATACACGCTGCATATACATCTGTAAGTGCTTGCTGCTAGATGGTTTTAATTCGATACCTAATACAGGTAAACGCCATAAGAGTGGTGCTAAGTAGCAGTCTACTAAGCTAAATTCATCACTCATGAAGAATGGCATCTCAGCAAATACTGGAGAAACTGCGATCAACTCTTCGGCTAATTGACGGCGAGCGGTTTCTGCTTCTTGTGCAGTCCCTTTCTCGATTTTAGTCATCAGTGAATACCAGTCTCTCTGAATGCGGTGCATCAGCTGACGGCTTGTACCACGAGCCACTGGATAAACTGGCATTAATGGTGGATGCGGGAAACGCTCATCGAGATATTCCATAATGATGTGTGGGTCATACAGAGTCAGGTCACGATCCACCAGCGTTGGTACGCTTTGATACGGGTTAAGATCAATAAGGTCTTGAGGCATATGACCTGGCTCGACATGTTCAATTTCAACACTAACACCTTTTTCAGCGAGTACGATACGTACTTGATGGCTAAAAATATCAGTTGGGCCTGAAAACAATGTCATTACCGAACGTTTATTAGGAGCAACAGCCATTAAAACCTCCAAATGATAAAAATAATGATCCCTAATTAAAGGATTAATTCATTATTTTCATTTTTAAAATCCCATGTACTTAACCTTCCAAATCCATTTTGAAAGTCAGCACAACCCTCTCGCTTCATGGAAGCGAGAAATCATCAAATAAAAAACTGGGGCATAGTCTAACAGATTTTGTACAGATTAGGGGGCTAACCCTGAGAAAATCATCGGTTAATTTTATTAGAGGCGGTATCGGACAGCAATAATCAGAATAATTCACTATAAATTATTATTCATTAAGATTAAAAAGCTTAAAGCCAACTCCACACTTAACTTGATTATATTTTTACCAGATTTGCGATATAGCGCAAAAAGAGGGAGAAATAGTAAAATAATTCCTTTCACCTATCTTTATTTTAATTAAATCACGATGAATCAATATTTTTTTTATTACAGGCAATAAAAAACCCGCCATAAAGGCGGGTTTTTTCATCAATTTTATGCCCAGAGGGCAATAAATTAACGTTTTGAGAACTGTGGACGACGACGTGCTTTGCGCAGACCCACTTTTTTACGTTCAACAGAACGCGCATCACGGGTAACGAAACCAGCTTTACGCAGATCAGAACGAAGAGTCTCATCATAAGCCATCAGTGCACGAGTAATACCGTGACGGATTGCGCCTGCCTGACCAGAGATACCACCACCTTTAACAGTGATGTACAGGTCCAGTTTTTCTAACATTTCAACCAGTTCTAACGGCTGACGAACTACCATGCGCGCAGTTTCGCGACCAAAGTATTGTTCCAGTGTACGTTGATTGATTGTGATGTTACCGCTACCCGGCTTAATAAAGACACGAGCAGATGAGCTTTTGCGGCGACCAGTGCCGTAGTATTGATTTTCAGCCATTGCTATAATCCCGATTAAATGTCAAGAACTTGCGGTTGTTGTGCCGCGTGGTTGTGCTCATTACCTGCGTAAACTTTCAGTTTACGGTACATTGCACGACCCAGAGGTCCTTTTGGCAACATGCCTTTAACCGCGATTTCAAGCACACGCTCAGGACTACGAGCAATCATCTCTTCGAAAGTTGCTTGCTTGATTCCACCAATATGGCCTGTGTGGCGATAGTAGATTTTGTCTTCGCGTTTTTTGCCGGTAACAGCAATTTTTTCTGCATTCAGAACGATGATGTAATCACCAGTATCCACATGCGGAGTATATTCCGCTTTATGCTTACCGCGCAGACGGCTAGCAATTTCAGTTGCAAGACGGCCTAAAGTTTTGCCATCTGCATCAACAACATACCAGTCGCGTTTTACGGTCTCTGGTTTAGCTGTAAAAGTTTTCATTAAAACTTACCCAATATTGAAGTTACACGTTGTGTGAACACTCATGTTCGTAAAATATAGCGAGGTTCACGCGACTCATTGTCCAGCAAACCCACCCCTTCGAGCAGCCTAGCTGGCATTAATGCGTTATTTTTTGGGAAATAAAAAACAACGCCGTAACGTGGGGTCGCAAGATTATAGAGAAGTCAGCAACAAAAATCGACCCCAAATGCATTTTTTTTACGTTCAAATAAACAATTAGTACCACATGTTCAAAAAGCACGCATAAATCTGGAGAGAAAATGACGTCCTTGGGACTCATTTCCTCTTTGTCTTCTATGATAAATGCGGGATTTTCAAATATTCTTCACTTTGCATTTCTTGCAAGCGAGAAAGGCAGCGCTGATATTCAAACGCCAAAAGTTGCCCTTGATAAAGTGAATCCATCGACACCTGTGCATTGATCATCAATTTTACCTTACGTTCATAGAACTCATCAATAAGCGCGAGAAAACGTCTGGCTGGGTTTTCGTCTTTCAGCCCCATCGCGGGCACATCGTAAAGAAGCACTGTGTGATAACAATTTGAGAGGTAAATATAATCATTTTGGCTGCGAGGCTCTTCACACAATACTTTGAAGCTAATCGCTAATACACCTTCCGCGGAGCGAATTGCCTGCATTTTCCGATGGTTAACTTCCAATACTGGATTTTGCTGCCCTTCTTTGCCAGCGAGTTTCACAAATACTTCATCTAGATGATGGCGATTTTGCTCATTAATCGGTGATAAAAATAGGTGAGCTTGTGTCAGTGTTCTCAAGCGGTAGTCAATACCCGCATCCACATTCATCACATCGCAATAGGTTTTAATTTGTTCTATTGCGGGTAAGAATCGAGCACGTTGTAACCCGTTGCGGTAAAGATTGTCAGGGATGATGTTGGAGGTGGCAACTAACGTAATTCCGCGAGCAAACAGTCCTTCTAATAAGGTTCCTAGAATCATCGCATCAGTAATATCTGAAACAAAAAACTCATCGAAACACAAAACATCCGTCTGTTTTTTGAATTCATCAGCGATGATATCAAGTGGATTTTCTTGTCCTTGCAGTGACATTAAATCTTCCTGTACTTTCTTCATAAAACGGTGAAAGTGCAGACGCAGTTTTCGCTCACCCGGTAGGCTATCGTAAAACATATCCATCAACCACGTTTTACCTCGCCCAACGCCCCCCCACATATATAGACCTTGAACAGGGCGGCAATTTTTTACTGCTGGTTTATTGCCCAATAAGCGTCCAAAGCGTTGTTTAAGTCCGGTTGGTTTTTCATTTGGGAAGCAAGGTGTCGCGCTGCAAAGTTGCTGATAAATCTTATCTAATCGCTCTACGGCTTGTTTTTGTACGTCATCAGGCTGGTAATTGCCTTGCTCTAGAGCTTGTTGGTAACGCATAGTAGGGGTCATCGGCGACATCAACTGAGTAATCCTTAAAATTTTCGGTTTTTTTTACCGTTATATGATATACACTGCCTTTATTATAACCAGATTCTGTTAGCATTTAACTTTCGATTAACTATTCAACATAGAGTAAGGAATTTCGCTTTATTATTCCACTCTTTAGCATTAACAGACGTGCTATTAACAGGTATAGTTAGGGTAATCGAGCTAAATTTTGGCAACCATTTTCTGTGAATTTTGATTGAAGTAAACGAAGGAGTTAGCATGACTTGGGAGTATGCACTAATAGGATTAGTTGTTGGCTTTATCATCGGCGCATTGGTTGTGCGTTATGGCAATCCAAAACTTCGTCAACAAAAAACGGCACAAGCTGAATTAGATAAAAAAAGCACTGAGCTAGAAGAGTATCGTAAAGAACTCGTTAGCCATTTTGCTCGCAGCGCAGAGTTATTAGATAAAATGGCACGCGATTATCGCCAACTGTACCAACATATGGCACAAAGCTCTTCTGAGTTAATGCCTGATATGCAAGATAATCCATTCCATTATCGTTTGACTGAGTCTGAAGCTGATAATGACCAAGCTCCGGTTAAGATGCCACCGAGAGATTACTCCGAGGGTGCTTCAGGATTATTCCGCCCTCTCGAAGAAAAAGAAAAATAATTCGTTGATTCTGCCACCAGTAGCATCCGTTACTGGTGGTGTTATTCATCCTACCAAAACATTCCAATTCTGAATAAAATCTTAGAGTTAGTTTAGCTACTGTATAGAAGTGAATACTTCATCTCAACATCATGTAAATGGATGTAAAATTGTGGATAAGTACTATCCGCATCGGGAACTTTTCCGCATAATCCATGGTCATAGTCATCAGTAAATCATTATTTGAGACCAACAAATACCTCAGCTCATGTGTCCTTAATGCTCCATTGATAAGTCCATCCACATGAGTTGATATTTTCTATTGAGAGAATCTACGGAATGATGAAAAGAAAAAATTTCTTTCTGACAGCAGTTGCAATGAGTTTAGGTTTAACACTATCCACGATCCCTACAATTAGTAGCGCCGCACTACCCGCGACATTACCGGTGACAGCGCAAAGCCAAAACATGCCAAGCTTAGCGCCAATGCTAGAAAAAGTGCTGCCTGCGGTCGTGAATATCCATGTTTCAGGCACTCGAGTACAAAATCAACAAATTCCAGAAGAACTGAAATTCTTCTTTGGTCCTAATGCGCCATCACAGCAACAAAGCGTGCGCCCTTTTGAGGGCTTAGGTTCTGGTGTCATCATTGATGCGACACAAGGTTACGTTTTAACCAACAACCACGTTATTGATGGCGCGGATAAAATCCAAATTCAGCTGAATGATGGTCGTGAAATTGACGTCAAGCTGATTGGTAAAGATCCACAAACTGACATTGCGTTATTAAAAATCAGTAATGCTAAAGATATTAAGAACTTAACTGCGGTTTCTATTGCTGACTCAGACAAACTGCGCGTTGGTGATTTTGCGGTCGCTGTTGGTAACCCATTCGGTTTAGGACAAACAGCGACATCGGGAATTATCTCTGCGCTTGGTCGTAGTGGATTAAATCTGGAAGGATTAGAGAACTTTATCCAAACAGATGCGTCCATCAACCGTGGTAACTCAGGGGGCGCCCTGGTTAACTTAAATGGTGAGCTAATCGGGATTAACACCGCGATTTTAGCGCCGGGTGGCGGAAATATCGGTATCGGATTTGCTATCCCAAGTAATATGGCGAAAAGCCTGAGTGAACAGCTGATCAAACACGGTGAAGTTAAGCGCGGTATCTTAGGAATTAAAGGCACAGAGATGAACTCTGACATTGCCAAAGCCTTTAACATTGATGCACAACGTGGCGCCTTTGTCAGTGAAGTCATTCCAAAATCTTCAGCAGCAAAAGCAGGCATCAAATCCGGTGACGTTTTAGTCTCTGTTGATGGTAAACGTATTAATAGTTTCGCTGAATTAAGAGCCAAAATTGGGACTAGCCAATTAGGCAAAGAAATCACTCTTGGTCTTATCCGTTCAGGCAAGCCAATGGAAGTGAAAGTCGTTTTAGAAAGTGATGAGGGTTCTGCCACTAACGCTGAAAAACTGACTGAATCTTTGTTAGGTGCAACTATCTCTAATGCGGTTGTGAGCAACACGAAAGGGGTTCAAGTAGACAGCGTCGCGCCTAAATCTCCTGCTGCGGCAGTCGGTTTAGCGAAAGGTGACTTGATCTTTGGCGTGAACGATACACGCGTTGAAAGTATCGATCAGTTCCGTAAAATTATCGAGAGCAAGCCACCAGTATTGGCAATGAAAGTCCTGCGTGGCGGTGAAACACTCTACTTATTAATGAAAAACTAATTCATTAATTCAGCATAGATAAATCAATAAAACAGGTACAGTATCACTCTGCTGTACCTGTTTTTTTATGGTATGCTCAAAACATCTTTCTGTCTGTCATATCCATCATAGCGAACTTGGTAACCTTTAATATGGTCAAAAAGCTGCTTGTGTCTGTCCTGCTAGGATTGGTCACTGCCTCAATTATTATTGTGGCTGTCCCCTCGTTGCGCCCTCAGGGACTTGCTGACTTACTGTATGGAAAAACCAATAGTGAACCTGTGAGCTATAACAAAGCTGTACGCCGTGCTGCCCCCGCCGTCGTCTATGTTTACAGTAGTTCCAAAGGCAGTTTCTCGCAGTCAGGTCGTGAGCTCCAATCCCTCGGTTCTGGTGTAATCTTAAGCGCCAACGGCTACATTCTCACGAATAAACATGTGGTGGATAATCCAGACCAAATTCTTGTGGCTTTACAAGATGGTGCGATTTTCGACGCACTGTTAGTGGGCTCAGATCCGCTGACTGATCTTGCCGTTTTAAAAATCGATGCTGAAAATCTCCCCGTGATCCCAATTAATACAAAACGCGTGACTCATGTTGGAGACGTTGTTCTGGCTATTGGAAATCCCTATAACCTCGGGCAAACCGTCACTCAAGGAATTATTAGCGCCACAGGGCGCGTAGGACTAAGTTCGACACGACGCCAAAATTTCCTCCAGACCGATGCCTCAATTAACTCCGGTAACTCTGGTGGTGCGCTGATTAATACAGAAGGTGAACTGGTTGGCATTAACACACTTTCGTTCAGTGCGGGCCAAGGCGTCAGCTCCGAAGGACTCAGCTTTGCAATTCCAACCCCTCTTGCAACCAAAATTATGGAAAAACTCATCCGTGATGGTCGAGTTGTTCGTGGTTACATTGGTATTACCGCTCGTGAATTACCTCAGATTCGCACAAACAATAATAATATCAATCAAATGCAAGGATTACGGATTTTCCAAGTATCACCTAATGGACCTGCTGCAAAATCAGGCATTGAGCAAGGGGATATTGTGTTGTCCTTAGATGGCAAGCCCGCTATCTCCGCGGCTGAGACGATGGACTATGTCGCTGAAATTCGCCCTGGAACTAAAATTCCGGTGCAAATTTTACGTGATGGGGATGTGAAAAATATGGATGTAGTTATTGAAGAGCTTCCTGAAGGGCAAGCTAACTAAGTCCAATCATTACCCAATAAAAAAGGTTGCCCAAGCTAAGAGCAACCTTCTTACTTCTACGATAGGATTAACCCAATCTGAAATTACTCGTCAGATTTCACGCGTTGAATATTCGCCCCTAGCGCATTTAATTTTGCTTCAATATTTTCATATCCACGGTCGATATGATAAATACGGTCAACGGTTGTTGTCCCTTCCGCGATACAGCCAGCAATGACTAAGCTTGCTGAAGCACGTAAGTCCGTCGCCATAACTTGTGCGCCAGTCAGTTTTTCAACGCCGTGACATAATACTGTATTACTTTCGATATCCGCGTGAGCACCCATACGAATTAACTCAGGGATATGCATAAAACGGTTTTCGAAAATCGTTTCGGTGATCATGCCTGCACCTTCAGCGACTAAGTTCAATAGGCTAAACTGAGCTTGCATATCGGTTGGGAAGCCAGGATGTGGTGCCGTACGCAGTGTAACCGCTTTTGGACGCTTACCATGCATATCTAAGCTGATCCAATCTTCACCAGTTTGAATATCGGCCCCCGCTTCTCGTAATTTTGCTAATACCGCATCTAAGGTATCAGGGCAGGCATCACGACAAACCACCTTACCGCGAGAAACTGCCGCAGCAATTAAGAAAGTCCCTGTTTCAATACGGTCAGGCAGAACACGATAAACACCACCACCTAAACGAGCCACACCGTCAATGACAATACGGTCAGTTCCTGCACCGGTGATTTTCGCACCTAACGCATTCAGGAAATTAGCGGTATCTTCAATTTCAGGCTCACGTGCTGCGTTTTCAATAGACGTTGTACCTTCCGCTAATGCAGCGGCTGTCATGATACTGATAGTGGCACCTACGCTCACTTTATCCATCACGATATTAGCGCCTTTCAGACGACCATTTACTGTCGCCTTAACATAACCATCTTCCAGAACAATATTAGCGCCGAGTTTTTCTAAGCCGCTGATGTGTAAATCCACAGGACGAGCACCGATTGCACAACCGCCCGGAAGAGAAACTTCACCGTGACCAAAACGAGCAACCAAAGGCGCTAACGCCCAAATCGATGCGCGCATGGTTTTCACCAGTTCATACGGTGCACAATATTCAGTCACATTGCTAGCATCAACAAAAATCGAACCATTACGTTCGATTTTGACGCCAAGTTGGCTAAGTAACTT
Source organism: Providencia sp. PROV209 (assembly GCF_028479485.1). NCBI lineage: Bacteria > Pseudomonadati > Pseudomonadota > Gammaproteobacteria > Enterobacterales > Morganellaceae > Providencia > Providencia sp. PROV209. The sequence continues at coordinate 19,175 of NZ_JAMPNR010000014.1, forward strand.
AATGGTTGTGTCGATATCTTTCAGCTTAGGGACATTCTGTAATTCAACTGGCTCTTCAGCCAATAAAGCAGCGAACAGGATTGGCAGTGCAGCGTTTTTAGCGCCTGAAATAGAGACTTCCCCTTCTAAGCGGGTAGGTCCTTTAACTAAAAATTTATCCATTCTGGTATTCTCGTGTGTCAGATTTTTACAAACTGTTCGCTTACATTTTCAAACTTATAGGCCGCTCAGCTTACGGTCACGCTCCCACTGCGCTGGGGTATAAGCTTTAATTGAAAGCGCATGAATTCTGTTGTCCGCAATATATTCCATTAACGGCGCATACACTGCTTGTTGCTGTTTAACACGGCTCATGCCGTCAAAAAGGCTGCCAACAGCGATAACTTGAAAATGACTGCCATCGCCATTCACTATCACTTCTTCCAGTGACAGCTTTTCCATTAAGACTTGTTTAATTTCGTTGGTATCCATAATGACTCAATTTTGTGATTAATTATGATAATAAATATAGCCATCTATCCTAAAGGATTCAGCTTAACACTTAAACTAAAGAAAACGCTTCTGATGCATAAAAACACTCAGAAGCGCTATTTTTTACATAACTTGACTTAATCCATCAGTAGGGGCTTCACCCCGTATAATTCCATCAAGGTATTGAGATTATCGCTCACGCCAAGAATGCTGAGATGGCGCTGTTGAGACTGATATTCCCCTTTTAGACGCACCAGCATGGCAAGTCCAGTAGAATCCACATGGGTTAACGCAGAGACATCAATTCGCTCAATTTGAGATAACAGCGTTTGGCGCTTATCCCAAAATTCGACCAGTGAATCTCTGTCCAAAACACCGGAAAGTGCCAGCATGACACGATTTTGCGTCCAAGATAACTGGCTTCTCATGCTAGTTGCTCTCTTCTAACGTAATCGGTACCTGAGCACTACGTTGTAATTGAGCCGTCAATCCATCAATACCTTGCTTGCGTAAAATGTCGCCCCACTCGTTTTGTTTAGTGGTGATCATGCTGACCCCCTCTGCAATCATGTCATACGCCTGCCAGTAACCGGTTTTGCTATTTTTACGCCATTGGAAATCTAAACGTACCGGAGGGCGACCGTTGGTATCATTGATGGTGACGCGGATAGCCACAATATTTTTATCACCAATGGGTTGTTCAGGAGCAATGGTGTACGTTTGACCGTGATACATCGCCAGCGCTTGACCGTAAACTTGCTCAAGATAGGACTCAAACGCTTTAAAATAGGCATCACGTTGGGCAGGGGTCGCGTCTTTATAATATGTCCCTAACACCAATGCGCCAGCATATTTGATTTGCACATATGGCAATAATTCTTCACGCACGATAGTCCGTAAGTAATCTGGGTTTTGCTTGATTTGAGGCTGTTCCGCTTTTAAGCGATCAAATGTTTTCGCTGCGGCTTCTTCCATAAGCTTATACGGGTTAGTTTGGTCAATCGCCATCGCAAATGGTGCAACCACTAACATAGCTATCATTATGAGACGTTTAAACATAATTCATTCCTTTCAAATTCACAGGGAATAACAACTTAGTGAGCAGCGGGCTCCGCAGGTGCCGCAACATGTTGTGCTGGGGCTGATGCGGGTGCTGTAGCTGGTGCTTCTGGTGCAGACGCGCCTTGGCTGTCGCCACTCTTATACAAGAATTGACCAATTAAATCTTCCAGTACCATCGCCGGTTTCGTATCTTCCAAACGACCGCCTTCTTTTAACATTGAGATCCCCATATCTTCATCATAAGGACCAATATTCATCGCAATGTACTGTTCACCCAGCAGACCAGAAGTACGGATTGAAAGCGAGCTAGAATCAGGAATATTGTCATATTCACTGAGTAAATCGATTTGAACGTCCGGAACATAACTCTTTTTATCTAAAGAAATCCCCGCCACACGCCCGACAACAACACCACCGACTTTGATTGGAGAGCCGACTTTTAAGCCACCCACATTTTCGAAAGAGGCAGAAACTCGGTAAGTTGACTGACTACCAATCGATTGTAAATCGGCGACTTTTAAGCAGAGAAACACAATTGCGGCAATCGCCAGCAACATAAAACAACCTACCCATATTTCACTTTTTTTACTTTGCATGACTTAGTTCCCAAACATCAGTGCTGTCAGTACGAAATCCAACCCTAGAACCGATAATGATGCATGCACAACAGTTTTCGTTGTTGCGCGGCTAATTCCTTCCGAGGTTGGAATGGCATCATAACCATTAAATAGTGCAATCCACGTTACCGTGATCGCGAAGACTACACTTTTGATAAAGCAGTTGACTAAATCTAATCGCCACTCCACAGATGATTGCATCGATGACCAGAAGAAACCGGGGTCAATTCCTTTCCAATCAACGCCAACAATAGCACCACCGATAATTCCAACAGCGACAAAAATCAGTGATAACAGTGGCATACTAATAAACCCAGCCCAAAATCGAGGGGCAACCACGCGACGCAGAGGATCGACAGCCATCATCTCTAAGCTGGAAATTTGCTCCGTGGCTTTCATCAAACCAATTTCGGCTGTTAATGCGGATCCCGCTCGCCCTGCAAACAGTAATGCCGTAACGACAGGACCTAACTCGCGCAATAATGAGAGCGCCACCATCATGCCTAGACTCGCTTCCGCACTGAACGTCGTCAGTACCAAATAACCTTGCAGACCTAACACCATGCCGATAAACAGACCGGACACGGCGACAATCAGCAAGGATTGAACCCCAACTGAATAAAGCTGTTTCACTAATAACGGCCACTGTTTACCAAATTCAGGTTTGCCAAATAGTGCGCCAAATAATAAATAGCCTGCTCGACCAAAAGCCGCAAATGTTTCAATCCATCGACGTCCGAAGGCAGCAATCGCCTTAATTATCATGTTCATTTACCCTAATAAATCAGCCGAATAGTCATTGGCAGGAAAGCGGAATGGCACCGGACCATCAGCAATACCATCCATAAACTGTCTAACACGAGGGTCTTGGTTTTCACGTAACTCTTCCCCTGTTCCTTTCGCAATAACATGTTGCTGCGCCACAATATAGGCTTTATCGGCAATACTCAGCACTTCTGGAACATCATGGGAAACCACCACACAGGTAACCCCAAGTGCTTGGTTAAGTTCGTCAATCAATTTGACCAAAACGCCCATTGTAATGGGATCTTGCCCCACAAATGGCTCATCAAACATAATCAAATCAGGATCCAGTGCGATCGCACGTGCAAGTGCCGCACGACGTGCCATTCCCCCAGAAAGCTCTGAAGGCATTAATTTTGCCGCACCGCGTAATCCCACCGCTTCTAATTTCATCATCACAGTTGTATGAATCAACGACTCCGGTAAATTCGTGTGTTCACGTAGAGGGAAAGCCACGTTATTAAAAACGTCCATATCAGTAAACAAGGCACCTGATTGGAATAACATGCTCATTTTTTTACGTGATTGATATAACTTAGAACGAGACAGTGCAGGAATATTATCCCCATCAAACCAGATTTCCCCTTCCTCTGGGCGCAGTTGTCCGCCAATCAGTCTAAGTAATGTTGTTTTACCAATCCCTGAAGGTCCCATAATCGCAGTAATTTTACCACGAGGCACAGCTAGGTTAATATTTTCAAATATTTTCCTATTTCCTCGCGTAAATGACATGTTTTTGACTTCGATTAAGTTCTCTGTCTGTGCTTGCATCGTTTAATCGCTCGTTATAGGTCAAACTATGATTCTGCCCCAAATAAGTCAGGGTTTTACAGAAACATAAACCAAATAGTATTAACTAATATTTTACCTAATTAATAGAAGATAGCTCTTAGAAATTTATATATCCAACCATAAGGGTAAGAGAATTAAAAAAATTTTTTTTGGGCATCGGTGCGGTTGAACGGTAAAACACTCTTTTGAGCTCAAATCGCTAACAAATCCCCATAACCATGACATTCATAAAAGCTTAGGTACAAAATACTTACCGATACTAAGTATTCGTTATACAATCCGATTTCGCTTTTTTGATCTAACCGAAACTTTGGATCCAACCGACACTTTTGATTCACCCGAAAACATCCATGGAATTAGACATGTCAAACATCGATTTTCAGAAAGTAGGTAAAGAAGTTCTCCATATCGAACGTGAAGGTCTGAAAAACCTAGAACAATATATCAATCATGACTTTGACCGCGCTTGCCAGCAAATTTTTACTTGCCAAGGCAAGGTTGTCGTTATGGGAATGGGAAAATCAGGGCATATAGGACGAAAAATTGCGGCCACGCTTGCCAGCACAGGAACGCCTTCATTTTTCGTGCATCCTGGAGAAGCCAGTCATGGCGATTTAGGGATGATCACCAATAAAGACATCGTATTAGCGATTTCAAACTCTGGCGAGTCAGGGGAAATTTTAGCCCTATTGCCCGTCTTAAAACGCATTAAAGTCCCACTGATCTGCATGACTAATAATCCTGACAGTAATATGGGCAAATATGCAGATGTTCATTTATGCATCAAAGTCCCGCAAGAAGCGTGCCCATTGGGATTAGCACCGACAACAAGCACGACAGCAACCTTGGTCATGGGAGACGCTTTAGCCATTGCGTTACTCACCGCTCGCGGCTTTACCGCTGATGATTTCGCGCTATCGCATCCTGGTGGCGCACTTGGACGCAAACTTTTACTCTTAGTTCGTGATTTAATGAGCACAGGTGACGACGTTCCCCATATCCCGAAAAGTGCCTCTTTACGTGAAGCACTCGTCGAAATTACCCGTAAAAAACTGGGTATGACGGTCATTTGTGATGATGATATGAAGATTCAAGGGATCTTTACTGATGGAGATTTACGTCGCATCTTTGATATGGGTATTGATCTGAACAATGCAAAAATCGCTGATTTAATGACGCCAGGCGGTATTCGAGTCGCACCAGGTATGTTAGCGGTTGAAGCACTAAACCTGATGCAATCTCGCCATGTTACCTCGTTATTGGTGGCCGATGGCGATCAATTAGTGGGTGTTCTACATATGCACGACCTACTGCAAGCTGGTGTGGTATAAGTCGAAAAGTATACATAAAGGAAATAGAATGAACCCTAATTATCAGAATACTTGCTATGGGTCTGTCGAGAATTCTGTGATAGAAAAAGCGACGAAAATTAAACTACTGATTTGTGACGTCGACGGTGTGATGTCTGACGGTTTAATTTATATGGGGAATAATGGCGAAGAATTAAAAGCCTTTAATGTCCGTGATGGATATGGCATTCGCTGCTTATTAACCTCCGGTATTGAAGTCGCAATTATCACGGGTCGCAAAGCCAAATTGCTCGAAGATAGAGCCCAGACTTTAGGTATTACATATCTTTACCAAGGACAAAGCGATAAGCTTTTGGCGTATCGCGAACTGTTAGATAAACTACAGCTAACAGAAGAGCAAACAGCTTACATTGGTGATGACCTTATTGATTGGCCTGTCATGGCAAAAGTGGGGTTATCTGTTGCGGTGGCTGATGCACATCCTCTGCTATTACCAAAAGCAGACTATGTAACCCACATTGGTGGCGGGAAAGGCGCAGTACGTGAACTTTGCGACCTGATTCTGTTATCCCAAAATAAACTGGAAGAAGCTAAAGGCTTGTCGATTTAAAGAACAGATATCATTCATGAGCAATGCAAAAAAGTGGTTAATCATTATTTTATCCCTCATTGTACTGGGGCTGATTGGTTGGAACTTTTCGGTTTACGATGACTCCAAACCATTAGCAACCGAAATCAATGATGGCAAACCTAATTATCAAACTGATGATTCGGTGACTTTCGTCTATAATCCAGCAGGCGATTTAGCCTATAAACTTGCTGCAACTAAAGTAGATAATTATACCGATGGAAAAATCACTTGGTTTACCAACCCGGTATTAACAACCTATAACGACGCAGGCACGCCAACTTGGACGGTAAAGTCCATTAAAGCAAGGTTAACCAAAGAGCGAGTGCTCTATCTGTACAGCGATGTTCAAGTGGATAGTTTGACTCCAGAGCCTCAAATTCAGCGCATTACAACAGATAATGCGGTGGTCAATCTAGTCACACAAGATGTCTCATCTGACGATAAAGTAACCATTATCGGACACGGGCTAAATTCTACGGGCTTAAAAATGAAGGGAAACCTTCGTACAAGAACCGCTGAATTAATTGAAGATGTTAAAACTCACTATGAGTTACAACCAAAAGAGCAACAAAATGAATCAAGTAACTAAGAAAAGTTTTATTCAAGGAGCTGTTGCAAGTGCAATTTTGGCTCTTAGCCTACCGGCAATGGCACTGAAAACAGATACCCAACAACCGATGACCATTAACTCGGTGAAGCAATCTCTTGATTTAGAAAAAAATGTCACCACATTTACAGATGACGTTGTGATTAAACAAGGTTCCATTGATATCCGAGCGAATAAAGTTATCGTGACACGTCCAAGCAGCGATTCCGATAAAATTGTCATTGAAGCATTTGGTACCCCCGTCACCTTCTATCAGTTACAGGACGATGGCAAACCAATCAAAGGTCACGCATCCAAAGCGCGTTATGAAGTTGATAAGCAACTGGTCACATTAACGGGTGATGCTTACCTTGAACAGCTCGACAGTAATATCAAAGGCGATAAGATCACCTATGTGGTTCCGACCCAGCAAATGGAAGCATTTAGCGATAAAGGTAAACGCGTGACCACCGTCTTATTACCAGCACAGTTACAAGAGAAAGGCCCAGCCGCTCAGGGTTCATCAACTAGTAAGAGTAAATAATTGTTATGGCCACACTAACCGCAGAGAATCTGGCGAAATCCTATAAAAAACGCAGCGTAGTGACTGACGTCAGCCTTGAAGTCAAATCAGGGGAAATTGTTGGTCTCTTAGGTCCCAACGGTGCGGGTAAAACGACCACTTTTTATATGGTAGTCGGCATTGTTCAGCGGGATGCAGGTAAAATTTTAATTGATGGGGAAGATATTAGTCTATTACCTCTGCATGAGCGTGCTCGCCGTGGCATTGGCTATCTTCCTCAAGAGGCGTCTATTTTCCGTCGTTTAAGCGTTTATGACAACCTGATGGCGGTCTTAGAGATTCGTCATGACTTGAATTCAGAGCAGCGTAAAGAACGTGCAGAAGAACTGATGGAAGAGTTCAGTATTACCCATTTGCGCGACAATGTTGGTCAATCACTCTCTGGTGGTGAACGCCGCCGTGTCGAAATTGCACGTGCCCTTGCTGCCAACCCTAAGTTTATTCTGTTAGATGAGCCATTTGCAGGGGTTGACCCGATCTCCGTTTTGGATATCAAAAAGATCATCCAACATCTACGTGACTATGGTCTTGGTGTTTTAATCACCGACCATAACGTACGTGAAACGCTTGATGTCTGTGAGCGAGCCTATATCGTTAGCCAAGGACACCTGATTGCACATGGTTCTCCTGAAATGATCCTTGAAAATGAACAAGTTAAACGTGTTTATTTAGGTGAAGGCTTTAGACTGTAGTTTTGTCTTGTTGGTTGTCATGATATTGGTTGTGTTAGTGGTAATGGAGAATAAAGCACATTCATGAAGCAAAGTTTGCAGCTCAGAATCAGTCAACAACTTGCAATGACTCCCCAATTGCAGCAGGCAATCCGCTTGTTGCAATTATCCACCCTTGAGCTTCAACAAGAAATTCAACTCGCACTTGAAACCAATCCGCTACTCGAGCAAGAAGAACAATCTTCGGAACAAGATAGTGTAGATAATCAGAGCAACGAAGCGGACAGCAGCGAAATTGATACCAAAGATGCGCTAGAAAAAGAAGATATGCCTGATGAGCTACCATTGGATGCTGATTGGGATGAAATCTATACCGCGGGAACACCTTCAGGAACCAGCAACGATTACAGCTTTGATGAGCTTCCAGTATATCAAGGGGAAACTACCCAAACGCTGCAAGACTATCTGATTTGGCAAGCGGATTTGACCCCATTTACCGATACTGATCGTGCAATTGCCACCTCGATTATTGACTCTATTGATGATTCAGGCTATCTCACTAGCCCAATCAGCGAAATCCATGAAGGTATCGATAATCCCGATATTACCTTAGAAGAAGTCATCGCTGTTTTAAAACGTATTCAACATTTTGATCCCTTGGGCGTAGCAGCTCAGGATTTAAAAGAGTGTTTGCTAATCCAGCTCTCTTTGTACCCAAAAGAGACAGCAGGGCTACAAGAAGCTAAACTAATTATTAGTCATCATATTGATTTACTAGCAAATCGTGACTTTCGTCAGTTGAGCAAACTGACACGTTTAAAAGAAGATGCATTAAAAAAGGCAATTGATCTGATTCTCACGCTGAATCCTAAGCCCGGTCAATCCATCAATACCGGGGAATCGGAATATGTTATTCCCGATGTATTGGTGAAAAAAGTCGGTGGGCACTGGCAAGTTGAGTTAAATACAGATAGCATTCCTAAGTTAAGCATTAACAATCATTATGCTTCAATGGCAAATGATTCAGCCAGTGAAAGTGACTCTCAGTATATTCGTAGTCACTTACAAGATGCGAAGTGGCTGATTAAAAGCTTAGAGAGCCGCCATGAAACACTGCTAAAAGTGGCGACCTGTATTGTTGAGCAACAACAAGAATTCTTTGAGTTAGGTGAAGAGTACATGAAACCGATGATTTTGGCAGATATTGCTTATCAGGTGGATATGCACGAATCGACTATCTCTCGTGTGACAACCCAAAAATACCTCCACTGCCCGCGAGGCATTTTTGAATTGAAGTATTTTTTCTCCAGTCACGTCAGTACAGACACCGGAGGAGAAGCCTCTTCCACTGCTATTCGTGCACTGGTGAAGAAGCTGATTGCTGCGGAAAACCCAGCAAAACCATTGAGTGACAGTAAATTGACGAGTATGCTGGCAGAGCAAGGTATACAAGTTGCTCGTCGAACTGTTGCTAAGTATCGTGAGTCATTATCTATTCCGCCATCAAATCAACGTAAACAGTTGGTTTAACCCAATAAGATAAGGAAGATTGTATGGAATTTCAGATTACTGGACACAATATTGAAGTTACACCGGCATTGCGCGAAACGGTTGAGAAAAAACTCAAGAAATTAGAGCAATTGTTTGATCGTATTAACAGTATCCAAGTCGTTCTGAAAGTGGAAAAAGTTCAGCAAATTGCTGAAGCCACCCTGCAACTCAACGGTGCAGAGCTTCACGCATCAGCGGAAGATGACGACATGTACGCGGCACTTGATTTACTCCTTGATAAGCTGTCACGCCAATTAACCAAACATAAAGAAAAACTGAGACAACACTAATACATTTAGCCAGTCCTTGACTGATTAATGTTCTAAACCAGATGGTGGGATACATCATCTGGTTTTGTAGTCCTAAGTGAATAATAAAATGAATAGTGATATAGAAATCCAATTAAGCGATGTTTTATCCGCCAGTTGCACACGTAATAATTTAGTTTGCACCAGCAAGAAAAGAGCATTAGAAATTATTAGTGAGTTAGCGGCCGCCGAGTTGGGATTACCGGAAAATACGGTATTTGAAGCGTTACTAACCAGAGAAAAAGTTGGCACGACAGGTATTGGTGGCGGGATTGCAATCCCCCACGGCAAGCTCAATGAAGGCGAAAGTGCTCGTGCTGCAGGCGTATTTTTGCATTTGGAAGAGCCAATTGCGTTTGATGCAATTGATAACCAACCTGTTGATCTACTTTTTGCATTACTTGTTCCCTCGGATCAATGTAAAACTCACTTACATACCCTGTCCCTTATCGCTAAAAAGTTAGCCGATAAGTCATTATGTAAGCGTCTTCGCTCAGCACAAAGTGATGAAGAGTTATACAAGATCATCATCGAGTAAGTAATAATGAATATGTGTTGATGCCAGCCTAATGATATTGTTATGATTTCTTATGTTCGGCATCGCGAAACACGGCGAATGACAAAATAATCTGACCAGCTAGAGGATCACCACGAATAAGCCAGAAATGGGTGAACAGTCAGAAATGGGTGATCAGTCAGAAATCGATCATTAAGATATAAATCCTTAAGATATAGAAGGGAGTTAGCTCATGGTGCTGATGATTGTCAGCGGCCGTTCCGGTTCGGGAAAATCCGTTGCCTTACGCGCGCTGGAAGATATGGGTTTCTATTGTGTGGATAACCTGCCGGTAGTTTTACTGCCGGAGTTAGCTAATTCACTCGCCGATCGCAATATTTCTGCGGCTGTAAGCATTGATGTGCGCAACATGCCCGACAATCCAGAAGTATTCGAAGAAGCCATTGATAAATTACCATCAACCTTCTCACCACAACTGCTATTTCTGGATGCAGACCGTAACACTTTAATTCGTCGTTACAGCGATACTCGTAGATTACACCCACTTTCGAGTAAAAATTTATCCCTAGAAAGTGCTATTGATGAAGAAAATGAGCTGCTAGAGCCGCTACGCTCCCGTGCTGACTTAGTGATTGATACCTCTGAGATGTCAGTGCACGAATTAGCGGAAATGCTCAGAACTCGCTTAATGGGCAAACGTGAACGTGAATTGACCATGGTGTTCGAATCCTTTGGTTTCAAACATGGTATTCCTATCGATGCAGACTACGTTTTCGACGTGCGTTTCTTACCAAACCCACACTGGGACCCAAAATTACGTCCTATGACGGGTTTAGATAGACCTGTGGCCGCCTTCTTAGATAGGCACACTGAAGTTCATAACTTTATTTACCAAACTCGTAGCTATTTAGAGTTATGGTTACCGATGTTAGAAACCAATAATCGTAGTTATCTAACTGTCGCCATCGGCTGTACAGGAGGAAAACACCGTTCAGTTTACGTCGCAGAACAACTTGCCGATTACTTCCGCTCTCGAGGAAAAAACGTGCAATCACGCCACAGAACACTGGAAAAACGTAAGTAATGACCGTCAAAGCGACGATCACACTAAAAAACCGCCTTGGTATGCATGCCAGACCAGCTATGCTTCTCTATGATTTAGTTAAACAATTTAACTCTAGAGTCGTTTTAAAAAATGACAGTCAAATTGAGGCTGAGGCGGATAGCGTTATTGCGATGTTGATGTTAGACTCGGAGCAAGGCAGTAAAATTGATATTGAGGTTAGCGGACCCGATGAAGAATCGGCATTATCCGCAATCATTAACCTGTTCGAAAGTGGATTTGACGAAGAGTAGCATAAAAGTAAATCCCGATGGACCAAGTGATATATACGGTTTTACACGCATAGGCACCGAGTTCGTGATCTCGATCTCTTCCCTTTAACGCCTATAGCGCCTAATATTTTATATAATTTATTTTTCTAGCAAACACCCCCTACCTTCTGGGTGGGGGGTGTTTGCTTTGTACGTTCCTATTGGAGTGTGGTATGACAAAGCCAACAATTATTATCAATGATTTAGATGCAGAACGCTTAGATGCACTGATGGAACAGGCTGCCTATGCCGGTACACCTGTTGCCGAAGCACTAAACGACGAATTAGACCGCGCAGACATTGTCTCCCCACAAGAGATCCCTGCGGATGTGGTCACGATGAACAGCACTGTTCGTTTCTTAGATTTGATCAGCAACGAAGAGCGCACACGTACACTGGTATATCCTGCATCCCTAAAAGATAGTGCAGAACAATTATCAGTCATGGCACCGATTGGCGCAGCATTGTTAGGTCTGCACGTTAACGACGAAATTAGCTGGGCATTGCCAAATGGCGTAGAAACCCGCGTTCGTGTGTTAGAGATTGTTTATCAACCTGAAGCGGCTGGCGAGTTCCATCGTTAATAACGATGCTCGATACAAAGAGAAAGACTAGCCGAAAAAAGTTTCAATCAAGAAACTCCCGTTAGTCTTCAGGCGGTATTCAGGCACTCATTTGAGTGCCTTTTTGATACTTAAAACTTATTGCCCTGCGATACTCATTTCAGGGATTAACACCGAACCGCACTGAATATTACTGCGAGTTTCGATATCATCGGCGATAGTAACCATATTCATCCACATATCTTTCAAATTACCCGCAATTGTAATCTCACTGACAGGATATTGAATTTCACCATTTTCTACCCAAAAACCGGATGCCCCACGGGAATAATCGCCAGTAATACCGCTAACCCCCTGCCCCATCAGCTCTGTGACGACTAAGCCCGTACCCATTTGCTTTAGCAGTGCATCGAAAGATAGCCCCTGTCCCTCGATGCGCCAGTTATGAATTCCACCAGCATGACCTGTGCTTTGTAGACCCAATTTGCGCGCAGAGTAGCTAGTCATCAGCCACGTTTGTAAAACACCATTTTCCACAATATTACGCTCTGTAGTCCGTACGCCCTCACTATCAAATGGCGAGGATGCCAAACCGCCCATTAAGTGTGGCTGCTCATTAATCGTTAGCCAGGTTGGTAAGATTTGCTTACCTAGGCTATCCATTAAAAATGATGATTTACGATAAATACTGCTGCCGCTAATGGCTCCGACTAAATGACCAAATAACCCTGTCGCCACTTCTGAAGCGAAAATAACCGGTGCTTTCATCGTCGGTAATTTACGAGGGGATAAGCGCGACAATGTACGACGCGCACACTCTTGCCCTACCCACTCAGGGGATTTCAATGCCTGCATGCTGCGTGCGATGGTATACGCATAATCGCGCTCCATTTCGCCATTTTGCTCGGCGATTACGCAGCTCGACATCGAATAACGGCTAGAACTGTAGCTCTTTAATAGTCCAAGAGAGTTACCAAAGACACGGATACCATAGTGCCCATTGAAGCTACCGCCTTCCGTATTCACAATGCGTGAATCTGCATTTAATGCGGTCATTTCCGCAATCGAGGCCAGCTTAATGGCTTCCTCGGGGGAAAGTTCTGTAGCTTGGAATAAGTTTAAATCCGGTGCATCGAATGCCAGTAATGATTTTTCAGCAGGACCTGCGCATGGGTCTTCAGAGGTATAATTCGCAATATCAATCGCGGCTTGAACTGTACGCTCAATGGCTTCTTCGCTTAAATCCGTTGAAGAGGCACTACCTTTACGTTGTTTATGGTAAACCGTGATCCCTAATGCGCCATCACTGTTAAACTCCACATTCTCAACATCACCTTGGCGCGTACTCACACTAATCCCAGTGCTTTTATTGACTGCAACTTCAGCGCCATCACAACGGCTTTTGGCAAATTCCAATGCGTGGGCGACGGCTTGTTCTAATTGTTTACGTTGTTCGGCAACTTGTTCAGTAACACTCATGCATTTAGTCCAATAAAGAGGGGAAAAGTGATTTTCTACCTCGACATATCAATGTCAGGTAGTCATAAGGGGGTTTTCCCAGTTACAATAGAGTTAATCTATAAATGTTAACACTCACAACGCCGTAAATCATGCTAATTACTCGTAATTACACGACGGCGTTTAGTAAAAAGGAAAATCCCTATGGCCAAACAGCCTGAAGATTGGCTGGATGATATCCCAGCGCCCCAAGATGATGAGGACGATGAGATTATTTGGGTCAGCAAAAGCGAAATTAAACGCGATGCCGAGATCCTCAAAAAATTGGGGGCAGAACTTGTTGATTTAAGTAAAAGCGAGCTTGAGCGCATCCCATTAGACACGCAATTACTTGAAGCTATCGAATTAGCACAAAAAATTAAGCGGGAAGGTCGTCGTCGTCAATTACAACTTATCGGTAAACTGTTACGTTCTCGAGAAGTGGAACCGATCACTGAAGCACTTGATAAGCTGAAAAACCGCCATAACCAACAGGTTGTGATCTTACACAAGCTGGAAGATCTGCGTAATCGCTTATTAGCTGATGGTGATGAAGTCATCGAAGAAGTGGTCGCTTTATTCCCGCAAACTGATCGCCAACAACTGCGTGCATTGGTACGTAATGCGAAGAAAGAGCGTGATGGAAATAAACCACCAAAAGCATTCCGTCAGATTTTCCAATATCTGAAAGAGCTTTCTGATAGTCACTAGTGAACTGTTCCCCTTAGCTAGCAATGGCTTAGGGGAGTTTTCTTAAAAAATACCCCGTTATTGCTCGCCATCCAAAATAACACTATCATCATCAACATCATATTTTAACCCGCATTATCGCGGCTGCTGAGCCACGATAAATGAATGAGGCAAATATGGATACCCCCCGAAATAGAGCTTGGCGTCGAGCCAATGGTCGTATTAACAAATCACGCGACCAAAAAATTCACTACAAACACGACGCTATCCCCCTATAACACAAAAAACAGGGTGTTTTCTAGTACCAAAACTTTAACAGACTCAGTAAAGCAGGCAGTCGCGTAAAACCTTCTCTATCAAGGAAATGCCCTGCATTTTCAACCACCGTAATAGAGGTTTGTAACGATTTAGCCAGCTCGATTGACGTCGCTGAATCAACTGCCCAGTCATTGGAAGAAACAATTGACGCGCGTTTGTCACTCATCCCTATCAGCTTACTATAATCTAATGAAAACTGAGTGTGAGCCGCTAAGTCAGGCATCGTGTCCAAAGTACGATCAAACCCAGACACAAGCACATACCCTCCAATTTTTGCACCTTCTGGGGCATGGTTCTCTAGAAAACGTAATGCCGTGATACACCCTAAACTGTGTCCGACTAAGATAGTGTTTTCATCAAACTGGATGTTCGCATCGAGTAAACATTGCTCCCATTTTTGCGGATTCGGTGAATCGGACTCCGGCATGGCGGGAATATCAACGATTGCTCCTAGAGCTTCCAATTCATCCTTTAACCAATTAAACCAATGATTATCCGGAGATGCGGTATAACCATGAATCACAATAACTTTTTTACCTTCCACTTAATCACCCTTAATATAAATAACCGTCAAAAAATGGCTCAACGTAGAACCATTCGCCAAATTTAGCATGTGGTTCGGGATGCATCATTCTCATTATTAGTGATGTCTATGAGAAAAATAAATGCTTCATCAAGCTCGGTTTCAGCTTCATTCATTAAATCAATGATCGCTGAGAATTGCGTACGCTGAGGAAGTTTAAGGTGACTAAAAACCAGAGTAACGGGTAACTCAATTTCGCCCGTAATCACATCCCATAAAGCATCGAGATTGTGACCAAACCATTTCGGAAGCGAGAACTGTTGCTGAAATTGCTGATAAAATACCTCAAGGCTATCTATTTCACGAAAATCAAAAACGACGGTCTTGTTCATCGCTGTCCCCTATTATTTAACTTGCTGGAACGTTTTATAGTGATCCGTGCTCACGAAAATCATCCCATCAGAGGAATAGAGCAAACGGTCTGCACCACGATGCCCACAACGGTAATTGATATCCGCTTCAAACCATTGGCGCCCTTCTGCAATCGGTAACCCTTTTTCACGGTTAGAAAAACGATCGCCGCCAATCGCTCTACCGGGTAATACTTCACATAGATTACCTTTTTTAGCATCCCACCCGGCTTCTCTTGCCTGTTTTTTGGTCATATAAAATGCGGGGAGTTTCTGGTATTTCTCCATAAAACTCACCACATTATTTTGAGCCGTTAATTGGTCAATGGTTTTTGGTGTTTCCTGTGGCGTTATCGCTTCTCGAGAAGGTGGAATTGATTGTGTTGTTGGTGGTGTTGAAGGGATAGAAGGCTCTGTCGCAGTCTGCTCACCGCCTTTAAAATAGAGGCTAATTGCAATCAAAATCGCCATTAACACCAAAGAAATAATACGTTTGTTCATAACGCCTCAATTATTTTTGCTGTGTTGATAAACAATCGCCCCAGTCACATCCGTAACTAGGGCGAATAAAAAAAGACTCTCTTGCGTGTGATTACGCGGTGCCACCCACGGTCATTTTATCGAGTTTCAGCGTCGGTTGACCAACACCTACTGGCACGCTTTGCCCTTCTTTGCCACAAACGCCCACACCTTTATCCAGTGCAAGGTCATTACCTACCATGGAAATTTGCTGCATCGCCTCTACTCCAGAGCCAATCAAGGTGGCCCCTTTTACTGGGGACGTAATTTTACCATTTTCAATTAAGTAAGCTTCTGAGGTTGAAAAGACAAATTTACCTGACGTGATATCCACCTGACCACCACCGAAATTCGGTGCATACAGACCTTTTTCCACACTGGCAATAATCTCTTCTGGTGTAGACTCACCCGCTAACATATAGGTGTTTGTCATACGTGGCATAGGTAAATGCGCGTAAGATTCACGGCGCGCATTACCGGTTGGCGCCACGCCCATCAAACGGGCATTATGTTTATCTTGAATATAATTACGCAAGATTCCGTTCTCAATGAGCACATTGTATTGACCCGGAACACCTTCATCATCAATCGCCAATGAGCCTCGACGTCCAGCAATCGTCCCATCATCCACCACGGTACATAGTGAAGAGGCAACTTGCTCGCCCATTTTTCCAGAGAAAACAGAGGTTCCACGACGGTTAAAGTCGCCTTCTAGACCATGACCTACCGCTTCATGAAGTAGAACGCCAGGCCAGCCAGCGCCTAACACCACAGGCATCATACCCGCTGGCGCTGCAATCGCAGATAAATTAACCAATGCCATGCGCACCGCTTCACGAGCATATTGTTCCGCGAGCACTTGCCCTTGATGAATTTCAAGGAAATATTCATAGCCGTAACGACCACCGCCACCGCTTGCTCCGCGCTCACGTTTACCATCATGTTCTACGAGAACACTCACCGAAAGACGCACTAATGGGCGAATATCCACCGCTAATGTGCCATCAGTGGCAGCGACCAGCACTTGTTCATATACCCCTGTCAGGCTCGCATTGACTTCAATCACGCGCGGATCTTCCGCACGAGCTACTTGGTCAACGCGATGCAGTAATTCAATTTTCTGTTCGCGCGGTAAACTACGCAGAGGGTCCGCGTCTGAATAGAGTTTTTTGTAGTCAACGTTCGTTAAAATTTGTGACTTACCAGAGCCTTGTTCAGTCACGATACTACGGGCAGCGGTCGCACTCTGCGTCAGCGCTAACAGAGAAATTTGGTCTGCGTATGCAAAACCTGTTTTTTCTCCTGTAATTGCACGAACCCCAACTCCTTGGTCAATATTGTAGGAGCCATCTTTAATAATTCGGTCTTCTAAAACCCATGACTCATGGTAGCTAGACTGAAAGAAGAGATCCCCATAATCAACACGGCGCTCAGATAGCAGCCCTAAAATATCATACAGATTATCTTGACTAAGACCGTTGGCAGCCAGCAAATGTTCGCTGACAGAAGCTAAACTCATATTTATTACTCTTATTTGGTTTGTTTTTTAATCAATGATGTCAGTTGTGGTCTAAAGCGGTTATGTTTTACCACTCGGATCTGTTCACGCATCACATTTAAGCTGTCTGTTTGGACATTCACCACCAACGCGGAAACGGCATCAACATTCTTTTTCATGACCTTACCCCAGCCATCAACGGCTAAAGTGTGTCCCCATGTTCGGCGAGTACCGTGTACACCAACTTGTGCAGGTGCTAAAACGTAGCACTGGTTTTCAATCGCACGCGCTCTTAACAGAGGCTCCCAGTGCGCTTGCCCAGTGTAACGAGTGAATGCTGCAGGTACCGAAATAATTTCAGCACCTTGTTCACGCAAGGCTTGGAATAAGCCTGGAAAACGTAAATCATAACAAATGGTCAGCCCTAAGCGACCAACAGGGGTATCAACCACGGTAAGATACTCACCGCGTTGATAAATAACGGATTCGTTATACTCGCCTTGTTCATCTTCAATGTTCACGTCGAACATATGAATTTTATCGTAACGCGCAGTAATATTACCTTTCGCATCAAACAGTAAGCTGCTGCTTGTAATACGTTCAGGATCTTCACGACTAATCAATGGCATTGATCCAATGAGGATCCACACATTGTAGCGGATAGCCATTGCGCGGATTGCGTCTTGTAATGGGCCAGTTCCTTCTGCTTCAGCCTGTTTACGATAGGTTGCAGCATCAGCAAATAGTAATGCATTTTCAGGAGTAAGTACTAACTGCACGGTATCAGGCAACTGTTTAATTTGCTGCTCGATCTGTGCCAAGTTGTGTTTAGTATTCTTACCGCTACATAACTGCAAAAGTGCAACATTACCCGTTTTCATTACTCTTGAGTCTCCTTAAGCTGACGTAGTACTTCATCAATTTTCGGTTCATCTAAACTGCCGCTCACGCGATAACGAATAACCGAAATTTTACTCCACAACGGACCAAGGACTTTCGATGCGGCAAATACTGCCGCTCCCGCAAATGGGTTAATCACAAATGCGGTGGCTACACCTACTGTAGCAGATATTTCCGGGGTAATAACCGCTTCGGCATTAATTTGGCGTTTAACGAGGTCAATTTCCCCATTCAAGGCAATATCTGCGACGAGTCCGTCAATATTGAGGTTCTTCGAGGTTAGAATACCTTGATTAATCACCGCATCGCCTTTGATTGAGTCAAAGTTAAAGTCATTACTAAACGTATCGCGGAAGTCTAATTGAAGTTTACGCAATAATGCATCAAAACTGACTAAACGTAACAGCTGCCCAGCACGACCGCCTCCCATATGAGCGATGGCGCCTTTACCTAGGTTCATCGACATTTTACCATTGAGCGTGGCTAAATCAGGTTCCCAAGGCACGAGCCCCCAGTTAAGGTCAAATTCAATGGAATACGGGGAATCAATAATAGGCACTAAGACACCAAAATAAGCGGCGGTTTCATCAAAAGCTTCTCCCGTTAATGAACCCGCTATCTCCGTTTTATTTCCGTTATTACTGTGCCATAGCGCATCCAGCTTTAACTCACCGGCACTGTTTTTCAGTGAACCTGCGGTTAATTTCAAAGTATGCTGTCCTTCGGGGGTAATTTTTGCCGTAATTTCACCCAATTTTTGCCCACTCACCCAGCATTCCGCACAGTGAATATTCACTCTAGGCCATTGGCTGAAATCAAATGTCTCCGATTTTAAACTCGCTTCAGTTGGCGTCAATGAACCTTCAGGGTTGTAATACAGATATTCAATATTCAGCGCCCATGGTCGCTGCTTCCATATCTGTAATTGTCCTTTTAAATTGGTGCTATCAACATTGATTTGCTGCTCATCACGGTACAGGTCGTAGGAAAAACTTAAGTCTTTCCAGTGTTGTCCTGCCAGATAAACCGAGGGGGCTTTAACTTCAAGCGTGTCAGGGTAACTAATTTCCCCCACATGTGAGCTAGCCGACGAAGATAAAAATCCACTTGCCAGTTTTTCCCAATTCACATCCTCTACCGCAGGCAAGTCCACTAAGATTGACGAACCATTTGGTAATATTGGCGGCTGATTACTCCATGGCGCGATATGGGCTTTTTGCAGTTGTAAGGGCGTACTCGATAGCAACCACTGAGAATTAAATCCAAGGCGCTGACCAATATCACCACTGACGGTCAACTGCGCTGTAGTGCCTTTCGCTTGAACATTTATTTTACTGAGCTGTTGCAGTAATGCCGTATCCAGCGCCGGTAATTGGCTTTTTAACTTATTGAGCCCCGCTGTAATATCAATCTGCAGCCCTGTTGCTTGCTTCGATGATTCAGGCAACGTGATATGAATTTGGCTTTTCCAATCACTCAAACCTGACACTTTTCCTTTAATATCATTTGGCAACATTGGAATTTGATTCAATTCCCAATTTCCGCCTAAATTAATATCCACCAAATAATCTTTTGGTCCCGTCAGTGTCGTGAAATCCAAAGAAACAGGCTGCCCTAACCATTGACCTGTGATGTTATCACTCACTAAATCCCCATTGGTGAACTTAAAACTTCCTGTAAGTCCATGTAGGGTACTGTCGATAGGACGGACAAAAATAGTATTCTTGTTGAGATTAACTTGCCCTTTTGCCACCACGTCTTTCCCTGCTGATAATGGGATAGCGAGATTCAGTTTTCCCGTTACCGTGCCATCAATTTGTAGCTCATCAAGGGTACCGCCAAGGGAATTCTTTAACGGTGTCTGGGTAAAATATTGTTGAATTTGCTTGCCCGTACCACTAACACCGGCATCGATATACAACATTTCATCAAAATAGTCATGGATCACGGCATCGAGATTTTCTGCCGTTGCATCCCCTAACTTCACCGAATCAGCATGCATCGCCAAACTGGCTCGGCTAAAGTCTAAGTCGATGTTTAAATCCAGTAAGGCTGGCCATTGGTCATCGTATTCGAATGTGCCATCACGTAACGGTACGTAGACTTGGAATTGCCCATCATTTTTATAGTAAGGGTAATGGGCTGGGTCGCCTTTATAGACTAACGTTGCATTATCTACATGCCCCGCAATAATCGCTTTTGTGAGGTAATCTGCCAGCGCTTGCCCCATCAATTTTTGTGGGAAATAGCGCCAAGCTTCTCCTGCATTATCGGTACTGATCCCCGCCAAAATAGCTAAATCGGCAATATTATGCTGCTTCGCTTTCGCATAGCTAAAGTCACCATTTGCCCTGACCGCTTTGGCTTGTAAATCAATGCCTGAGCTCCACAATTTGAATTCGCTACTGTTGTTGACCCAATTTAATTTACCGTTAGCGCGGTCAATTTCAAAGGGGGCTTTAAATTCATCACGGTAATCCACCGTACTATCTTTGAGCATAAACGAGAGAACACCTTCTTGGTCACCCCCAACTAGCACGCCCGAAAAATGGTTAACGGATGGCAGTTCTTTCCATTTTTTCCAGCTAACATCCTGCCAATCCATACTGATCTGCGTATGTTCTTCCGTATCTTGCGTAAAGTCTAAAGCAAATTCTGTGACTAACCCCGTCGGCTGACGATGCTGCCAATCTTGAACCAATTCGGGGGTTACAAATGAGAATGTCGGTAACACTTCACTCAAGCGTTCTAATTCAATATTTTTTGCTCGAATGCGCCAATGATCTTTATTTTGATATTTTGCAGATGAGGGTAAATACAAGACTGAAACACTACCTTGAGGCCAGATATACTCATTAGTTTTCAATGTATCGAGCTCTGGGATATTGAACAGCCAGCCGTTACCTTGGCGCTTCATACGAACTAGCAAATCATTCACTTGTAGGTTTTGAGCAAGGGTATCTTCCCCCCAGTTCGCTTCACCTTGGCGCAGCTGAATAAGACCGTTATCAATACGATTATTCTTGAGTGAAATCCATGAAGACAAACTAAAGTTGGCGTCGCGTAACCCCGTGTTATCGCGTAACCATTTACTGAGCCAAGGCTGCATATCAATGTTATCAGCCTGCACATAGAAAATTCCATCGCTGAGCACGCCGTTTTTATCCGACACATCCAACTTTACTTGTAGATAACTATTTTGTTTATTTAGCGTCTCAAGACTCACAAAGCCCTGAGCACGATGGCGGGTATCTTGATTTAGCCAAGAGAGTTCCGGCAACAGTAACGTCATTGTTTGGTCTGATGGCGTTAAGAAGGTCAACTGACTGTCTTTTAAAATAAAGTGGTCAAATTGCCGTAAGAAGAGATCATCCACACCATCATAGCTGGCGGTTTCTTCTGAGCCATCAAAGCTGAGCGGAACTTTATAATTCACATTGAGTTGATAAAAAGTCAGATCACGAAAACGCCACCGCAGAGATAATAGGGAATTCCAAATATCTAACTCAATGGTGACTTTGTTGACTTGAATATCTGTTATCGGATTTTCAATGGCGACATCAGAAATGATGAGCTCTGGACCATAATAGCGCCAAGCCCCTTCGATTTTACCGATGTTCAGTGAGATATCGTGGTGATTTTCAACATAAGTGATAATTTCTTGGCGATAATTATCAATATTAGGTAATAGAAAACGCAAACTGGTGAGTACCAACGCACACAGCAACAATACAGCAGCGGTTGTCACGAGAACTACGCGTGGCAGTCGTTTCACCAGTTTCTCCTTCAAGCAAAATGCTACATCATGACGACATCAAAGCGTTCTTGGCTATATAACGGCTCAGTCTGCACTTTAACTTGTTTCCCTACAAAGATTTCAACTTCCGCTAATGCGTGAGATTCATCTCCTGTCAGCACATCTACCACGGCTTGTGAAGCGTAAACTAAGAATCTATCTGCATCAATTGTCCGATGAACTCTGACAATTTCACGTAAAATTTCATAGCACACCGTTTCAACGGATTTTACCGTGCCACGACCTTGGCAAGTTGGGCAAGTATCACACAGGACATGCTCCAAACTTTCACGGGTTCTTTTACGCGTCATCTCCACTAATCCTAGCTGAGAGAAGCCATTAATGGTGGTTTTTACTTTATCTTTACTCAATGCTTGCTCAAGCGACGCAAGCACGCGACGGCGATGCTCCGCATCAGACATATCAATAAAATCGATGATAATAATGCCACCGAGGTTTCTTAATCGTAATTGACGCGCAATGGCTTGGGTGGCTTCGACGTTGGTATTAAAGATAGTTTCTTCTAAATTACGGTGACCAACAAACGCCCCAGTATTGATATCAATGGTGGTCATCGCCTCAGTTTGGTCGATAATCAGGTATCCCCCTGATTTTAACTCAACCTTTCTGTCCATCGCCCGCTGAATTTCATTTTCCACATCGAATAGATCAAAAATGGGCTGATTCCCTTGGTAGAGTTCAAGTTTTGCCGTCATTTCTGGCACGTATTCCGCAATAAACTCTTCAAGCTGAGAGTAAGTCAAACGAGAATCGACACGAATACGGTCTAATGATGCTCCCGCAAAATCACGAATAATTCGGTAAGCCAGTGAAAGCTCGCCGTAGATTTTAGTGCGTGTGACATTACGCTTTTTACGTTCAATCACTTTCGCCCATAAGCGCTTTAAAAATGCGGCATCTTGTTTAACATCCTCTTCTGCCACACCTTCTGCGGCGGTGCGAATGATAAACCCACCGTTTTCGTCACAATATTGAGCAACACACTCTTTTAAGCGCTCTCTTTCTTCTTCACTATCAATACGTTGAGAAACACCTACATGAGAAGCTCCCGGCATAAAAACTAAGTAGCGAGAAGGTAAAGTAATATCCGTAGTCAGACGCGCGCCTTTTGTGCCTAGCGGGTCTTTAACAACTTGAACGATTAGGTCTTGCCCTTGTTTTACCAGTTCGGCAATGTCTCTCACATGGAAATTTTTTTGCTCATCACCTGCGATACATTCAGTGTGAGGCATAATGTCAGAGGCGTGTAAAAAGGCTGCTTTATCAAGGCCAATATCAACAAAGGCCGCCTGCATACCGGGTAAAACGCGGCTCACGCGACCTTTGTAAATATTCCCTACCAGTCCTCTTTTCGCCTCTCGTTCGACATGTATTTCTTGTAAGATCCCACCATCAATGTAAGCGACGCGCGTTTCAGATGGTGTTACGTTTACTAATAGTTCCGTAGTCATGAATTCCCCTTACCATCACCTAACGCTAAAAATCGTTGTATTAATTCTTCTGTTTCGACCAATGGTAAGCCCACTACCGCATGGTAGCTACCATTGATACGTCGGATAAAACGCCCACCCAAACCTTGGATACCGTAAGCGCCCGCTTTATCCATCGGCTCACCCGATTGTATATAATCCTGTATTTCCAGCAAAGATAACTCGCGGAATGTCACATCTGTCGTAATCAATGAGGTTAACGTCTCATCCGTATTCGACACCGCAATGGCGGTCATTACCTGATGTGTTTTACCTGAAAGGTCACTGAGGATTTGCTGAGCATGGGCAGCGTCTCGTGGTTTTTCCAATATTTTACCCTCGAGAACCACTATCGTATCTGCGCCAAGAACAGGGTGATTCGCGGGTGCAATAGCCACACCTGCTCGTGATTTATCTCGCGCCAAGCGCTGCACATAGGCTTGAGGCGACTCCCCTTCTTGCCATTTTTCTTCCACTTCTGGACGCAAAATTTCAAAGGAATAACCTAAGAGTTGGACTAATTCACGTCGTCTCGGTGAACCTGATGCAAGATAAATTAAGCTCATAAATTGTTATTCCCGTTATTATTAACAGCCATAATCTTAACATACTGAAAATTGACGGCGAATCTTTCGTAACAGTAAAAATAGCCACGGCCACAGAATACCATTCACCAAACTATTCCAGAATACTTGAGGGTGGAATAAGACTTGCGAGGAAAGGAATTCAGCCCAGAAAACAGCAAGATCTTGCACCACCGTTAGCGCAACAATAATCAAGGATTGCTGCCAAAGTGCCATATTACGCAGGAGTTGGTGCTTATAAGCCACGAGATAACAAATGATGCTGAATGATAAGGCATGAACGCCCAGTGCCGAGCCTTGAATAGAATCGACGATAATCCCTAAGAGAAAGCTAGTGCCAACACTGACTCGGTGTGGTAATGCCATCACCCAGTAAATCAAAATCAACAGCAACCATGTTGGTCGATAAAACGCCAATTGTTCAGGCCAAGGCATGACCTGTAAAATCAGTGCGATAAAAAAAGATAACCAAATAATGATGCGCCCATTACCACGGTACTCATCCATTATGATCCCCTCCCATCTTCATCATACAGTCTCTCTCATCCAATCTTATGGCTGTGGCTGAGTTTGTTCTGGTTGCATGGACGATGGCAATGGCGGTCCTTGAATTTCACTCGGCGTTGGTAACACCTGCGGCAACACTTTCATTAAACGCTCATTCGCCGCTCGGTAAACATCAGATGGCTGTAACGCAGTTTTAGGATCATTTTCATTACCCCACAATAGGAGTAAATAGCGTAGACGCTGTAATTCTGCGCTTGGTCTAGCTGAAATGATGGTATATGCACGCTGAGTATCATGCTTCACCGCAGAAACCACCGCAACGGGATACCCTTCAGGGAATCGCCCGCCAAGCCCCGATGTCACTAGTACATCGCCAACGCGAATATCTGTATTTCCGGGTAATGGCTCTAACTGTAAATCATCCGCACAACCAGAACCGGCAGCGATAACGCGAATATCATTACGTAAAACTTGCACCGGTAACGCATGAGCGGTATCGCAAATTAATAAAACGCGGCTATTAAAGTTGCTGATTCCCACCACTTGCCCAACCACACCTTTATCACTAATGACAGGCTGACCTTCATAGACACCATCATTACTTCCTTTATCAATGACCACTTGATCACGATAAGGTGTGTTCGCACCTGAGATAACCTGCGTTACCATCATGTGTTCGTCTTGGCGTAATGGGGAACCTAAAAGCTCTCGCAGACGGGCGTTTTCTTGTTTCAGCTGCTCAAGCAGTAAGTTATCTGCTTTTTTTAACAATATCTCTTGGCGCAGGGCTTTATTCTCAAATTGGAGTTGATCCCGCGTTGAAAGGGTTTCAGAGATATTATCGAGGAACTGACGAGGTCCGTTAGCTAAAAAATAGAATGGGCTAACCGCCGTGTCTAAATAATTACGGATTTTATTGAAAGGCTCGAAACGATGGTCAATCACCACCAGCACCAATGCAATTATCACTGCAATAAAAATGCGTAACTGTAGGGAAGGACCTCGCCTAAAAATTGGCTTCATGTATGGCTAAGTTTCGCTAATGGTCGGAGAATAAAAAAATAGTCAAAGCAACTGGAGCTAAAACCCCCAGTTGCTTATGGCGTGATTTAGTCTTCGCTAAACAGGTCACCACCGTGCATGTCAATCATCTCTAACGCTTTACCGCCACCACGAGCAACGCAGGTTAAAGGATCTTCAGCAACGATGACCGGAATACCAGTCTCTTCCATTAATAAACGATCTAAATTACGCAGGAGAGCACCACCGCCTGTTAATACCATACCGCGCTCTGAAATATCAGACGCTAATTCTGGTGGGCACTGTTCTAACGCTAACATTACCGCGCTAACAATACCTGTTAAAGGCTCTTGTAATGCTTCTAAAATTTCGTTGGAGTTCATTTTGAATCCGCGTGGCACACCTTCTGCCAAGTTACGACCACGCACTTCAATTTCATAAACTTCATCTGTTGGGAAAGCAGAGCCGATACCATGCTTAATGCGCTCAGCCGTTGCTTCACCAATTAAGGAACCATAATTACGGCGTACATAGTTGATAATTGACTCGTCAAAACGGTCACCACCAATACGTACAGAAGAAGAGTAAACAACACCGTTCAGGGAGATAACAGCCACTTCAGTGGTGCCACCACCGATATCGACAACCATCGAACCCGTTGCTTCAGAGACAGGTAAACCCGCACCGATTGCCGCAGCCATAGGCTCTTCAATTAAAAATACTTCACGTGCGCCTGCGCTTAATGCAGATTCACGGATAGCTTTACGCTCAACTTGAGTTGCACCAACAGGGACACAGACTAAAACGCGAGGGCTTGGACGCAAGAAGCTGTTACTGTGAACTTGCTTAATAAAGTGTTGTAACATTTTTTCAGTTAAGAAAAAGTCAGCAATAACACCATCTTTCATTGGTCGAATTGCAGAAATGTTACCCGGTGTACGCCCCAGCATCTGTTTTGCTTCACCACCAACCGCCGCGACGCTTTTTGGCGAGCCTGCGCGATCCTGACGAATTGCAACTACAGAGGGTTCATTTAATTTGACGCCTTGTCCTTTGACATAAATGAGGGTATTGGCCGTACCCAAGTCAATCGACAGGTCATTAGAAAACATGCCACGAAATTTTTTAAACATAACGAAAGGATTATCCTGCAAGCTGGGGACGAATAAAAACCCGTCTACTCTACCAACCACTTGAAGCTGCCTCAAGGCGTAAATCAATCACTTCATAAATATGGTTAATTCATCTATTTTCACATACTAAAATCGTACATGCTTCTATAACAAAACGAAGCAGATAAAAACCCCGAAAATTACCCTTAATTCATACGCACATGAATCTGTTCATCATTTGCGCACAAAAAATGGACAACCTTCTGGTTGTTATATACTCCATCTTTGCGTTCTTCCCAGTGTGACAAGCGATTACGTCTACAAGTTCAAATAAAATTTTTATATTTTAATTATTGCTATACATCTAGCTTTTTAACAACAAAATAAGTGAACTTAAATGTCGCTAATTCTATTATCAACTTAAAATTAAGCTATAACGATGTCGACACGCTGATGTATTAGTCATAGTAGGACATTTTGCATGATAAAAGCCTAGTTATGCCAGAAAAAAATGCATTTTTACAAATTAATTACATAAGTAATAGTGTGAAAACCATTCTGGTGTCAATGAAAACGATTTTACCTATGTGTAAATTAAAAAAACACTTATTTAATCATAAATTAGGGGTGGGTCATGAAAGCGCTCGTTTTACAGCAACAAGACGATAAAATCGTTCCTGAAATTCATCAAGTTTCTCCAGAGTCACTACCTAAGGGTGATGTCATCATCGATATTCACTGGTCGACAATTAACTATAAAGATGCGCTCGCAATTAATGGAAAGGCGGGGGTTGTCCGTCAATATCCCATGGTCCCAGGTATTGATTTTTCAGGCATTGTTCATCACAGTGAAGATCCCCGTTTCCATATTGGTCAACATGTTTTACTCACCGGCTGGGGAGTGGGAGAAACCCATTGGGGGGGACTTGCCACCCAAGCAAAAGTCCCCGCTGATTATTTAACGCCTCTTCCTGAATCATTATCACTGAAACACGCCATGGTTATTGGTACCGCAGGATTTACCGCGATGCTCTGTGTCAACGCGCTTGAAGAGGCAGGCATTACCCCTGAAAGTGGCGACATTCTGGTCAGTGGTGCCAGTGGTGGAGTCGGAAGTATTGCCACTCAACTACTGTCTTTATTAGGCTACCACGTTGTCGCTATTTCAGGGCGAGAAGAAAATCATGACTATTTGCTGCAAATTGGCGCAAAGAGTGTGCTTCCACGCAGTGAATTTACGCATCCCGCGAAGCCATTAGATAAACAACGTTGGGCGGGTGCAATCGACACCGTTGGTGGTGACGTGCTCGCCAATATTTTAGCACAAGTGAACTATAATGGAGCTGTAGCAGCATGTGGACTTGCTGGCGGATTCACTCTACCAACAACCGTTATGCCATTCATTTTACGCAATGTTCGTCTACAAGGAGTCGATTCGGTTTACTACCCTGCAGCTAAACGCTCAAAAGTGTGGGAACGATTAGCACAACTCTTGCCTGACACGTTTTATGGACAAGTCAGCAGAGAGATATCCTTAGAAGAGTGTGTGGAATATGCAAAAAAACTCTTAAAAAATGAAGTCACTGGGCGTACCCTAGTAAACCTTCAAAATTAAATCATCAATATCCATCATTGTGCTGCCACAATGTGGATTACGGCACAATTTCTAAAATAAATTCGGGTAATTTCTCTGATAAGACCAGTATTTTGCTGCTATATGCGACGAAATAATTATAATGCTCTTCCTTGTCAGTCAAAAATCTATTTATTTTTATGATAAAAGATGACAAACCGTCAACATCGCGTTATGTTGTCGGATTATTGACATATCGTCGGAGTTAGCAACACAATGACAGAATATACTCATATTTTGCTCCTTAACGGACCGAACTTAAATATGCTAGGTTCTAGAGAACCTGAGAAATATGGAGCGCGGTCGCTTTCTGACATTGTATCGAACCTGATGCAAGAAGCAGAAAAGCTAGGGGTGAAACTGAGCCATTTTCAGTCAAATGCAGAGCATGAACTTATTGATAGAATTCATGCAGCACAAGGTAATGTTGATTATATCCTAATCAACCCGGCCGCATTCACGCATACAAGTGTTGCTCTGCGTGATGCGCTATTAGCGGTGAGTATCCCATTTATTGAGATCCACTTGTCTAATATTTATGCTAGAGAATCCTTTCGCCATCACTCCTATTTCTCCGATATATCCAGTGGAGTTATTTGTGGTCTTGGTGCTGAGGGTTACAGTTTTGCATTACAAGCCGCGGTAAACCGTGTGCAACTAATTAATTCAATCCAATTATAAGAGTACGGAATCATATCCATGGATATTCGTAAAATTAAAAAGCTGATCGAGCTTGTTGAAGAGTCTGGCATTTCTGAACTGGAAATTTCTGAAGGTGAAGAGTCAGTACGTATCAGTCGTGTATCACCAGCATCTCAAATGATGGCTGCACCTCAACAGTTCTACTCAGCACCAGTTGCTCAACAACCTGCATTAGCTAACGCGGTTGCTCCAGCACAAGAAGCAGCAGCTCCAGCAGCACCTGCGGCAGTTTCTGGTCACCAAGTTCGCTCACCAATGGTTGGTACCTTCTACCGCTCTCCAAGCCCAGAAGCAAAACCATTTGTTGAAGTTGGTCAAACAGTCAAAGTTGGCGATCCTCTTTGCATCGTTGAAGCGATGAAAATGATGAACCAAATCGAAGCAGATAAAGCTGGTGTTGTTAAAGCTATTTTGTTGCAAAACGGTGATGCAATAGAATTTGACGAGCCATTAGTTGTCATCGAATAACGAGGCGTTTCCATGCTGGAAAAAATTGTTATCGCAAACCGTGGAGAAATTGCACTGCGTATTCTGCGTGCATGTAAAGAACTCGGCATCAAAACTGTTGCGGTTCACTCCACGGCAGATAGAGATTTAAAACACGTATTGCTGGCAGACGAAACTATTTGTATTGGTCCTGCCGCATCGGCAAAAAGCTACTTGAACATCCCTGCGATCATTGCTGCGGCTGAAATCACAGGCGCACAAGCGATTCACCCAGGCTACGGTTTCCTGTCTGAAAACGCTGACTTTGCAGAGCAAGTAGAACAATCAGGCTTCATTTTTATCGGGCCAAAAGCTGAAACCATCCGCCTAATGGGTGACAAGGTTTCTGCGATTAGCGCGATGAAAAAAGCAGGCGTTCCTTGTGTACCGGGTTCTGATGGTCCATTAGGCAACGATACTGAAAAGAACAAAGCAATTGCTAAACGCATCGGCTTCCCAGTTATCATCAAAGCATCTGGTGGTGGTGGTGGTCGTGGTATGCGAGTGGTCCGTAATGAAAAAGATTTAGAATCTTCCATTAACCTGACCCGAGCAGAAGCAAAAGCTGCATTCAACAACGATATGGTTTACATGGAGAAATTCCTTGAAAACCCTCGTCACGTTGAAATCCAAGTGATGGCAGATGGTCAGGGTCATGCTATTTATTTAGCGGAACGTGACTGTTCAATGCAACGCCGCCACCAAAAAGTGGTTGAAGAAGCACCAGCGCCAGGAATTACCCCTGAAATTCGCCGTCATATCGGTGAACGCTGTGCAAATGCGTGTATTGAAATCGGTTATCGTGGCGCAGGTACTTTTGAGTTCTTATTTGAAAACGGCGAATTCTATTTCATCGAAATGAACACCCGTATTCAGGTTGAGCACCCAGTGACAGAAATGATCACCGGCGTTGACTTAATCAAAGAACAGCTGCGTGTGGCATCTGGTTTACCATTATCGGTGACTCAGGATCAAATTAATGTTCACGGTCATGCGATTGAGTGTCGTATCAACGCAGAAGACCCGCATACATTCCTGCCTAGCCCAGGTAAAATCACGCGTTTCCACTCTCCGGGTGGCTTCGGTGTTCGTTGGGAATCTCATATTTACGCAGGCTACTCTGTTCCTCCGTACTATGACTCAATGATTGGTAAATTAATTACTTATGGTGAAACTCGTGACATCGCGATTGCTCGTATGAAAAACGCGTTGAACGAATTAATCATCGATGGAATTAAAACCAACATCGAATTACAACAGATGATCATGAATGATGAAAACTTTGCCAAAGGTGGAACCAACATCCACTATTTGGAGAAAAAACTCGGTATTCAAGAATAATAAGCTGAATAGTCGATATTTTCATCATCCAAAACAAATACCGGAAAGCCTTTTTCCGGTATTTTTTTGCCTATAAATAACCAGATTATCGGTTTTATTATGCTATTTTTAACACTCCCCACTCAGATTGTCGTACAATCCCCCGATTATTTTTGTCAACATGAGGAGGAAAAACGAATGGACAAACGTTTTCTTCAATCAAACAGGGAAGCTCGTTGGGCGTTATATCTGACGATTGCCTATTTGCTAGGTTGGTTACTCTGCGCCTATCTACCCAGTAATACTCTTGGTGTTACAGGACTACCGTTGTGGTTTGAGTGGTCATGTCTGATTCTCCCTATCATCTTTATTGTGCTATGTATCATGATGGTAAAACTCGTATTCAAAGATATCCCTCTGGAGGAGAAAGATGCAGACTGAAGTACTTCTGCCCCTAGTTGGCTATCTGCTCCTCGTTTTTCTCCTTTCGCTCTACGCTTATAAAAAACGCACGAAAGGCGAGTTTCTTAACGAGTATTTCCTCGGCAATCGCTCTATGGGCGGCTTTGTCTTAGCAATGACGATCACGGCGACCTATATCAGCGCCAGTTCCTTCATTGGGGGACCCGGAGCCGCCTACAAATATGGATTAGGCTGGGTACTCCTTGCCATGATCCAACTGCCTGCCATTTGGCTATCTTTGGGTGTACTTGGCAAAAAATTCGCAATCCTCGCACGACGCTATAATGCCGTTACCCTTAACGACATGCTGTACGCCCGCTACCAAAGCCGTTTTTTAGTTTGGTTTGCAAGTGTCAGTTTATTAGTCGCGTTCTTTGGCGCAATGACCGTGCAATTTATCGGCGGTGCTCGATTACTTGAAACTGCGGCAGGCATTCCCTACACATACGGACTACTCATTTTTGGTGTCTCTATCGCACTGTATACCGCTATCGGTGGTTTTCGGGCGAGCGTCCTTAACGATGCCTTGCAAGGGCTCGTCATGCTATTAGGTACCGTCATCCTGCTGGTTGCAATTATCTATCACGCGGGAGGTTTGCCGGCTGCCATAGAAAAAATGCATGCCATCGATCCTAAACTGGTTTCACCAGAAGGTGCTGACGATATTCTCAGTGGTCCCTTCCTCGCATCATTTTGGGTATTAGTGTGCTTTGGTGTGATTGGTTTACCACACACCGCCGTACGTTGTATCTCTTATAAAGACAGTAAAGCCGTCCATAAGGGAATCATTATTGGGACGATTGTGATGGCTATCTTGATGTTTGGTATGCACTTTGCTGGCGCCTTAGGGCGTGCGGTGTTACCTGATTTAACCATCCCAGACCAAGTTATTCCTACCCTAATGGTACAGGTGCTTCCTCCGTTCGCGGCGGGAATTTTCCTTGCGGCGCCAATGGCAGCCATTATGTCCACCATTAACGCCCAATTACTGCAATCTTCGGCGACGATCGTGAAAGATATCTACCTCAATGCAGCTCCTCAACAGATTAAGAATGAGAAAAAGTTAGCACGAATCTCCAGCTTCTCAACCTTGATTTTAGGCGCGTTACTGCTGATTGCAGCATGGAATCCACCACAAATGATTATCTGGTTGAACTTGCTAGCTTTTGGTGGGTTAGAGGCCGTATTCCTGTGGCCGCTGGTTCTTGGACTTTATTGGGAAAAAGCCAATGGTACTGGGGCGCTAAGTGGAATGATTGTGGGTGGAGTCTGTTACGCTATTTTTGCGTCATTTAAGATTGAAATTATGGGCTTTCACGCGATTGTCCCATCGCTGATCCTCAGCTTAATTGCCTTTTTGATCGGTAATCTTTTTGGCAAAAATCCAGTACAATCGGCACCAAACGAACAGGTAACTAGCACTCATTGATTTTGGCTTTACCTAATGTAAATGAACAAATGCAATGTTCTCAATATTGACGTGAAACATAGCAAACCATTTTAGTGCTCTAAATAATTCGCGTCATAGCTAGGCGGCAAACGAGCTAATCCCTAGGAGCATACACAAGTATGTGACTAGGGTTAGCGAGCGCTGCCAACAACGCTATGGCGTGAAGAATGACGAGCATCCTAGAAGAGAAAAAACAATGCCTTGGATACAAATCAGACTAAACTCAAACGCAAAAGATGCAGAAGCGCTTGGCGATGAATTAATGGAAACGGGATCAGTCTCTGTCACATTTCAAGATAGCCATGATACCCCTGTTTTCGAACCACTGCCGGGGGAAACTCGCCTTTGGGGAGATACTGACGTCATTGGCTTGTATGACGCTGAAACTGACATGAAACTGGTGATCGCCCAGTTAGAAAATAGCCCACTGTTAGCACCTGGCTTTGTTCATAAAATCGAACAAATTGAAGACAAAGATTGGGAACGTGAATGGATGGATAACTTCCACCCAATGCGTTTCGGTCAACGCTTATGGATCTGCCCAAGCTGGCGTGATGTGCCCGATCCAACCGCGGTGAATGTTATGTTAGATCCAGGATTGGCATTCGGTACGGGCACCCACCCAACAACCTCTTTATGCTTAGAGTGGCTAGACGGATTAGATCTTGAAGGTAAAACAGTAATCGACTTCGGTTGCGGATCTGGGATCTTAGCTATTGCTGCATTGAAATTAGGTGCCGCACACGCTATTGGGATCGACATCGATCCACAAGCTATCCTTGCTAGCCGCGATAATGCAGAGCGTAACGGCGTCTCAGAGCGTTTGTCGCTCTATTTACCGAAAGACCAACCCCAAGACCTTCAAGCAGATGTCGTCGTTGCTAACATCCTTGCAGGTCCATTACGTGAGCTTGCACCAATGATCAGTGTATTACCTCGAGTCGGGGGTCATTTAGGTCTCTCTGGCGTGTTAGCGAGTCAAGCTGAAAGCGTGGCTGACGCGTATCGTGCAGACTTCAATATTGACCCAGTTGCAGAGAAAGATGAATGGTGCCGAATCACTGGTGTCAAGCATTTTTAATGGGTTTGCGGTAAAAATTGAAGAATAATTTCTTTGAAATTAATTGCAGAATGGATTATCTTACAGCTCAAATATTGCTCAATAGCTGGTGATAATCTGTTCTGCTCGAGAGATGAGTCTCGGATATTCTCTGTAATCGTTATTTTTAGTGCTCGTTGTTAAAAAACACCTAACAACCTGTTAAATAACACTAATTTTATTATTTCTTAAAAAGCAAGATAAAAAAGTTAGTGATAAATAACCGTTTGCTCAAAGTTTGTCCTTTCATATCTCGTAAAAAATGCGTAATATACGCGCCCTTGCAGTCACAGTATGGCCCCCATTTAGTTATGCGAATCGGACAATATCAGTTGAGAAACTGTCTTATTGCTGCCCCCATGGCAGGCATCACAGATAAGCCGTTTAGGTCTCTGTGTTATGCAATGGGTGCTGGAATGACAGTATCGGAGATGCTTTCTTCCAACCCACAAGTTTGGAAGACAGATAAGTCGAGACTCAGGATGGTTCACCGCGATGAACTCGGGGTGCGTTCTGTTCAAATAGCTGGCAATGATCCCGATGAAATGGCCGCAGCAGCTCAAATTAACGTTGAGAGCGGCGCTCAAATCATTGATATCAATATGGGCTGTCCAGCTAAGAAAGTGAATCGTAAGCTTGCAGGCTCAGCCTTGCTACGTTATCCGGAGATTGTGAAATCAATCCTAGAAACCGTTGTAAACGCTGTGGATGTGCCAGTCACACTAAAAATCCGCACAGGCTGGTCACCTGAAGAGCGTAACTGCATAGAGATTGCCCAATTGGCCGAAGATTGTGGTATTCAAGCCTTGACCATTCATGGCAGAACCAGAGCCTGTCTGTTCAACGGCGAAGCTGAGTATGACAACATTCGGGCAGTTAAGCAGACTGTTTCCATTCCGGTTATTGCCAATGGCGACATTACTGACCCGCTAAAAGCCAGGGCTGTTTTAGACTACACAGGGGCGGATGCCTTGATGGTAGGTAGAGCAGCTCAGGGAAGACCTTGGATCTTTCGGGAAATCCAACATTATCTGGACACAGGTGAGATATTGCCACCGATGCCAATGGCAGAAGTGAAAAGCATTATGCTAGGGCATGTACGGGAACTGCACGACTTTTATGGTCAAGGCAAGGGAGCCCGTATAGCGCGCAAACATGTTTCTTGGTATTTACAAGAGCATGCACCTGATGACCAGTTTCGGCGCTCCTTCAACGCCATTGAGGATGCCAGCGAACAGCTGGAGGTGTTGGAAGCATTTTTTGAAAATTTTTGCGTAAATAAAAGATAAGAGCTGACAGAACTATGTTCGAACAACGCGTAAATTCTGACGTACTAACCGTTGCAACTGTAAATTCACAAGATCAAGTAACTCAAAAACCGTTACGTGACTCAGTTAAGCAAGCACTGAAGAACTATTTTGCTCAATTAAATAATCAAGATGTTAATGATTTATATGAGCTGGTATTGGCTGAGGTAGAACAGCCTTTGTTGGACATGGTTATGCAATATACCCGTGGAAATCAGACCCGTGCTGCCCTGATGATGGGTATCAACCGCGGAACTCTGCGTAAGAAACTGAAAAAATACGGCATGAACTAATCCTAGTCGGTTAATGCAGTGTTTTTAGAAGCCCTTTCTGATTTTAGAAAGGGCTTTTTTGTTTTCATCGATTTGCACATCTTGTTATACCTTTCAATAATCACGCCTCTTTTTAATACAAAAATTATTGATTTAATAAATAAATCAACCTTGTTTTAATCTTGGATTTTATTTATGAGCATCATCACAGTTCATAGAATCCTATTTTTTATATCTTGCCATTTTTTATTTCGCTTTATAAATTCAAAATCCTTTTATTTCTCACCATTCGAAATTAACCATGAAAATTGAAAAGGATTTAAATGACAATGATTGATTTAAGAAGTGATACGCTAACGAGGCTAAATAAAGAAGATTTAAATAATATAAATTATAATTATATTAGTGATGATTGTTACAATGAAGATATTTACGTCAAAAAATTAGAGTCCTATATTTCTGAATTGTTTAATAAAGAAAGTGCGCTCTTTATGCCATCGGGTACCATGAGTAATCAGATTGGTTTAAAAGTTTTATCCTCGCTCGGTAATGAAGTTATTACCGAAGTCGGCTACCACATCTGTTTTTTCGAATCATCACAAACCTCCGCACTGAGCGGATTAATCATTAATAATATTAAAACGCAAAATGGTATTTTGACCGAAGATGAGGTTATCCAAGCCATCAACAGTAAAGCTCGTTGGTCAAATCTTTATGCCACCCCACAAGTGATTGCGATAGAAAGTAGCATCAGCACCTACGGAGGAATGGTATTCCCCCTCTTAGAAATAAAAAAGCTCAAAAAGTTGTGTCTTGAGAAAGGCATGTCTCTATTTTTAGATGGCGCAAGGGTACTCAATACTTGTATTTCTCTAAAACTTTCCCCAGCAGAATACGTCAAAGAAATCGACCTGCTTAATATCTGTCTCTCTAAAGGCATTGGCGCGCCATTTGGCTCGGTATTAGTGGGCAGTAAGCACCATATAGAAAACGCTAAACGGTATCGAAAATGGTATGGCGGAGCGCTGCATCAATCAGGGTTACTTGCTGCCATTGCGTTAAATAAATTAGAGCATTATGAATCCCAGCTACGCACAGATCACCAAAATGCAGCACAGCTTGCCTCCATTGCTTCAACGTATTTTCAACTCGCTTACCCTGTTGAAACCAATATTGTCATGATAAAAACGCCAGATGCCGAGCGTGTTGTCCAAGCATTAAAAAACGCGGGGATACTGGCTATCGCTTGGACAAGCGATATTGTGCGTTTTGTTACCAGCAGTAATATTACGGAAGCCATGATCAATCAACTTGACCCTCTATTTAAAAAAATAAAAAATATTTAATATGATAAATAAAATCATGACGACTCGATTTTTATCGGGCATCTCTTTTTACAGTTTTCTACCTTTTTTTTCTTTATACCTGATTAATGAAAAAAATCTCGAAGAGAGTGATGTTGCTATTATCATTCTTACATTTCTTTTTATTAGCCGTTCATTCTCTCTTTTCACTCATTTTATTATTGATTTCATTAATTATAAGAAAACACTTTTCTTCAGTTATTTGATTTCTTCATCATTTATTATTTCTATCTATTTCACCTCAAGCTTTTATATCCTTCTGTTATCCTCAGCCTTTATTGGTGCCGGCTTTTCTATTGCCAATGTGGGTACAAGTTTATTTATTGCAGAAAATAGTCATCATTCACAAAGAGTCAAGAATTTTTCAATATTGAATGTCATTGTTAATATTTCGTCAGCTGTAGGCGGTGCAGCAGGGGAATGGTTTTATCATGGTTCATATTCGAGCGTTATTTTTCTTCCTTCAGCCATTATGTGTGTCGCTGCGCTGTACTCATTAACCTTAACGGATAAAAAGCATACCTCGCCAATGCAAGATCAGCCAACGGAAGCCACCACCCGCTTTTTAGCATGGGGACTTTTCCTCTGTTATAGCTCAATTCCCTTCTTTATGTTGGGATTAGTCTTTCGCAATTTAGCTTACTTATTTGAGCTACATTACCAAGGTGCTCGAAACTATATCAGTGTTGCTTATTTGTTCGCTTTGAATGCATCTATGATCATTCTTCTGCAAATCAAAGTAACTCAATTCATTGATAAACAGAAAAAATCACACCAGGCTATCATCTACAAATGTAGCCTTATTTTGATTGCTATCTTGCTGTTATTTTTAAACTTCAATGCATTAGTCTCGCTCTATTTATTAATCATCCTATTTACCTTTAGCGAGTTGATTTGGAGCCCTTACAACAATAGCCTTGCAATAGAGAAGTGCCCATTTACCCGCAAGAAACTCTCATTGTCTATTTGCCTCTTTTTTTGGGGATTGGCTGAATCCCTTGGTGCCTATATTGGCATTATTGCGAACGATGTCCAGATACACATCTATATCCCTATTACCTTGTTTTTACTTCTTATTTCTTTATTCGCTGCTGAATACTCTATCTCTTTAAGGCGCTCAGATGAAAACCATCCTATTTCTCGAATGTAATATCTCTGGTACAGGTGTCAGAGCCATTAAGCTGGCTAAAGAACACGGTTATCACACCGTTTTATTAACCAAAGAACCCAATTATTATGCGCAATTAGCTGACAACCCAACACTCTATGTTAATGAAATTATAGAGCTTAATACCGATTCCATTGCAGCGATACTCAGTCATGCTCTCGAGTATAATCCGCAAGGTATCGTGGCTTTTGATGACTATCGGCTCGTCAACGCTGCCGCGGTATCTCACGCCCTCGGTTTACCCTCTCCGAATTTAATTGCCCTAACTATGTGTCGCTACAAGCACCTAACCAGACAACATTTGCACCAACAGAATGCCAATTGTCATTACAAAGTTTGCAATATCCATGACAAATTTGATTTTAACAATATGCCATACCCTGTTGTCATAAAACCCTGTGATGACAGTGGGAGTAGCCAAGTTACTGTGTGTTACTCTGAGAAAGAAGCTCGTGCTGCTGTCCATGCATTGACCGAGTTTAGAATTAACCAACGCGGATATCTGCTCTCCCCACAATATCTTGTCGAAGAATTTATTGAAGGGGATGAATACAGCGCCGAAGCTTATTGGGATAGGCAATGCGATGAGTGGAAAATACTGGGTATCACAAAAAAATACACGACGTCTGGGCAATATGCCGTAGAAATCGGTCATGATTTTCCAGATGAATCCCTTGATATCGATGACGTCACGAAAACTATCATTGAGTGGCTCACTCAGGTAGGGTTATCCCACACGGTCGCACATGTTGAATTTAAACTTAACCATGGTGAAATAAAGCTTATTGAAATTAATCCAAGAGTTGCCGGCGGGATGATTGATACTCTTTGCTATCAATCAACAGGGTTTGATTTAATTGAATGCTATCTTGCGTTACATGTAAAAGGTATGACCTATGCGCCCACATTAACGCTCAACAAACAGTATGCGTCTATTCGATTTTTAACCTCCGAAAAACAAGGAACTATCCTTGATTTCCATGCAAACTCTCACTTAGATCTACCATTACTGTTTAATTTTGTTCCTACTCCTGTACATGTCAATACACTAAAAGATAGCTATAGCCGGCTTGGTTACGTGATTACAACAGCGCCCACACAACACTTAGCCGCAGAAAAGGCAGAAAATTGGCTCAAGAATATAA
Organism: Providencia sp. PROV209; assembly: GCF_028479485.1. Classification (NCBI taxonomy): domain Bacteria; kingdom Pseudomonadati; phylum Pseudomonadota; class Gammaproteobacteria; order Enterobacterales; family Morganellaceae; genus Providencia; species Providencia sp. PROV209. The sequence continues at coordinate 58,287 of NZ_JAMPNR010000014.1, forward strand.
CCATGAGCTATCAATAAAAAAAACCAGTACAAACCTGTGTTTGTACTGGGCTAAATGGATTACCGTTGCTTGATAGTTTGCCGCTATTAGGCGGCAACAACCTTGGCGTCGGTGAATGCACTTCCATCGCTGGTTAGCTGGAACTTGCTCACCGATTCTTGTAACTCTTCGGTTTGATGCTCTAACGAACTTGCAGCGGTTGCCACTTGTTCCACCAAAGACGCATTTTGTTGTGTCACGCTATCCATTTGAGTAATCGCGACACCCACTTGTTCTATCCCCTTACTCTGCTCTTCAGATGCGATGGTAATCTGCTTCATAATCGCAGTCACGTCATTGATCCCTTGCAGAATATTACTCATCGTTGAACCCATTTCATGAACCAAATGCGTTCCTTTTTCCACACACGAAGTCGATTCAGCAATGAGCTTTTCAATTTCCATTGCAGCATCAGCACTGTGACTTGCCAGCTTACGCACTTCAGCGGCAACCACCATAAACCCTCGTCCATGCACACCCGCTCTCGCTGCCTCAATAGAGGCATTCAATGCCAAAATATTTGTCTGGAAGCTAATGTCATTCATCATGCTGATAATGTCAGAAATTTTCTTGGCGCTCTGAGAAATCTCATCCATTGTGCTCACGACGGATTCAACAATTGCATCCCCTTGATTTGCGACTACAAACGCTTCTGCGGCTAGCTGGTTTGCTTGGTGAGTATTTTCCACATTCAATTGCACTGCTGCGGTAATTTGCTCCATACTCGCTGCGGTCTCCTCCAACGCTGCCGCTTGCTCTTCGGTACGAGAGGAAAGGTCGCTATTGCCATTAGAGATCTCTGTCGCGCCGCGATAAATGCTTTCACTGCCATTACGAATGGTCAACACCGCTTCACGTAAGCTGTTTTGCATCTCTTCTAATAGCGGGAAAAGTTTACCGACACAGTTACGACCAAATGGCGCTATTGGTTGGCTTAAATCACCTTTCGCAATTTTATCGAAATATTGACGGATCATTTCCAGTGGGCGCTGCATCATGTGCAGCAGATAGCGGTCAGTAAAGATCAAAATCAACACGCCAAAAATCGTGGCGATAATGATCACGATCCGCGTCATGTCCATATGCTCATCAACGGCTTCTCGTGTGTGCTCAATCATCACATCCGCCGTTTGGTTAAATTGCGTAATAGCGGCACCAAATGTACGGCTTAGTGCAGGTGTGACATTATGGGCATGAGCCAGATACGCCGCTTTATCATCCCCCATTGAGACAGCAAGCTGGGGTTTAACCCCATCATCTAGGAGTGCTTGCCAGCTGTTAATGACTTGGTCTGAAATCGCTTTATCCATCGGTCCTGGTGAAATTGATTTCATCTCTTCAAGATAACGCTCCATATTCACTAGCGCCTCTTTAACCAGTGTATAGTCCCCTTCTTTCCCTTCATTTTTCGTTTCCATCACACGAGTTAGACGAGTCACAAAACGAAAATACTGGTCATTACCTTGGCTCAGAACCGTCATCTGCTTAACCAATTGTCGGTCAACCTGAATACCATCGGAAATACGAGATAAGGACCAGCCGCTATACAGACTTATTCCGCCTAGGTTTAGGCATAAAATGCCAAGTAGCACGAGCATCACAGCACGTATTGAATAATTTCGAAGTTTCTGCATGGAATTTCTCTTTTGATAAAATAAAATGATCTTTGTTTAATTTATCGGCGGTAAAAGAGAAAAATTTAATTATTTTCAATTGCTTTCCGACTTTTAGACATTACAAAAAACACAAAATTATCCGATTGAAAATTGGGTTACTACTTGATTTTAGAGACATAATGTTTGTTTTTTATCCATCGTAGTTCTACTTTTGTACAATTACCTTATCTTCCAGTTTGTGATTGAACTCGCATAGTCATCCTCGTTTTCTGTATGCCACATTCATCATCAGGTTCTGTAAATATACGCAAAAATCTGTTTTATCACTTGAGCTTCCCCCTACAGGAAGCTTTATGGTGCTGAGGTTCGATCAAGGACTCAAATAAGAAAAATAAAAACCTGCTTTTTAGTTCGCACCCTTATTTTATTTAAATAACAATGCTTTATTTTTGGAGTGATACTGATATGAAAAAATTGTTACTCACCGCGCTACTGGCGGCATCTTTCTCTTCTGTTGCCGCAACTCAAGTTGTCGATCTATACAAAGAAGAGAGCTGTGGCTGCTGTCATCTTTGGGGCGAAGCTGTCAAAGCTGCAGGTTACGATGTAAAAATCCACGATGTCTCCTATCAAGAAATAGATAAAATAAATCAAGAAGCTAACCTTCCCCTCTCTTTACGTAGCTGCCATACCGCTAAAATTAATGGCAAATTGGTCGTTGGGCATGTGCCGCTCGATAGCTTAGCCAAACTAAGTACCCTTCCTGATGATGTTGCAGGCATTGCGGTAGGTGGCATGCCAGCGGGCAGCTTAGGCATGGAACAGCCAAGTGGCTTTACACAACCATATTCGGTCGTTAGCTTTAAAAAAGATGGCAGCCAGTCGGTATTGAATCGTTATTAATTTCGCTAAGTCATAAAAAAGGTACAGCAAACCCTCGCTGTACCTTTGATAGTGATGATGACATCTTAATTTGAAAAATTAACGGTATATCGGTAATACATTAAACTGCGCTAACAACTGACAAATAATACCCACAACACCAAAGGCTATAACGGCATAAATTAGCCCTTTGCCTCCCCATACTTTGAATTTCGCATTAGGGAAACGCTCTCTCACTTTTAATGCCATAACGGCTGGACAAATAATCGCCCAGATACACGCAGCCATTCCCGCATAAGCGATAGCAATTAAGAAACCATTTGGGAATAACATGCATAAAACTAGAGGTGGTATAAAGCATAATAGTGCCGCTTTCATTCTACCGGAGGAGTTATCCTTAAAGCTTAATGACGCAAGAATGTAGTCGAATAAACCAATAGCAACCCCTAAGAATGAACAAAATACCGCACTAATCGAGAACCATAATAAGAAAGTCGCAATATGTGGACTACTTAGCACCGCATACAGTGACTCAATAAATGCATCAAGGTTCCCCCCTTTATTAATAATGGTCAGAAACTCTGTTCGCGGTAAGTTCCCCATGGTGCCTAATATCCAAAGGAAATAGAGTATTAAGGCAAGCACACAACCAATCACACAACTCTTAACCACTTTGCGCTCATTTTCATGATACAGCTTATATAAGCTACATACATTACCGTGGTAGCCAAAAGAGGTGATAGCGTAAGGAATAATAATAAAGACAAATGGCAGTAATGATAGCTGACTATCCCCTACAGACGATTTTAATAGTAAATCAGTTTTTACAATTAAAAATAACCCTGAAAAAGCGAGAATAAATAAAATAATTTTGATAAATAAGAATAATGAAGTTAATCGACTTGCTGCAATTCCACTCCACCAAATACTTGCGCCTAATAGTATAGTGAAAACAACAAATATTAATCTTAAATTAATCTCAAACCCATATATTGCAGCAGCCTCTTTAATAACAGATCCTGCTGCGGAAATATAAGCATATATCAATATATATAAAACAAATATGAGTGCTGCGTTAGCAATATAACATGCCCATTTTGGTAATAATTCTTTAGATATATAAAAATAATTGGTGCCTGCTCCGTATTTGGATATGCATTCTAAAATATAGATCCCTGAATGAAACATAAAAAAACAAACAATCAGTAATATTACAATCGAGTTAATAAACCAAGCTCCTGCCATAATAGTTGGCAAGCTAAACATACCTGCCCCTATCATAGCTCCGCCTAGCACAAAACCCCCTACCATTATGGAGGGTTCTTTCTTGGCTGCCGAATTGTTCATGTTGTTCACCTTAAAAATAAGGGATAAGGTTCCCGCATTGCACGGGAACCCGCAGAACTACTATTTATTATTTGATAGGTTTCAATCTTGCAGTAAAGTGTCTTAATACTGGCGGCTCATATTCAAAATCTAAACCTTTCAAGGTTGCGAATTTATCTTTTAAGCCAATCAGAGCATCTGCAATGTAATCCATATGATCGTTGGTATAAACACGTCGTGCGATAGTTAAGCGCATGAACTCCATATCGGCGTGTTTTTGCTTACCTGTTTCTGGGTCACGACCTAATAGGAATGAACCAATTTCAACCGCACGAACACCAGACTCTAAATACAGTGCGTTAATTACCGCTTGTGCTGGGAATTGGTCTCCAGGGATATGTGGAACCAATTTTTTACAGTCAACAAACACTGCATGACCACCGGTAGGGTACTGAATTGGAATACCGCCTTCACGTAAACGGTCACCGAGGTATTTCACCTGACCAATACGATAATGCAAATAATCTTCCCCTGCACCTTCTTCTAAACCTTGTACCATCGCGGCCATATCACGACCCGCTAAACCACCGTAGGTCACGAAGCCTTCCATTGGTACACAGCGTTGTCTTGCCAGCGTAAAGATTTTTTCATCATTTTTAATGCACACCAGACCACCGATATTTAACAGTGGGTCTTTTTTCGCTGACATAGTGAGCGCATCAGCATATTTGTACATATCTAGGATAATTTCTTTAATTGTGGCATTTTTATATTTCGGATCACGTTCTTTAATGAAATACGCGTTTTCGCAGAAACGCGCAGAGTCCATCACAACAAAGATATTATGCTGTTTCGCGATTTCATAAACTTCTTTCAGGTTATCCATTGAAACTGGCTGACCACCCGCACTGTTACAGGTGATGGTTGAAACAATGGCAACCACGTTTTCGGCACCGTGTTTTGCAATATTATCTTTTAATTTTTGAATATCGAAATTACCTTTCCAATCATCATAAGTTTCAGAATCATAGGCTTTTTCGGTAACAATATTAATAGCTTTACAACCATTTAATTCAACGTGAGCCGCTGTTGTATCAAAGTGGAAGTTAGAAATAAATACCGGTTTTTTCGCACCGCCCTGTTCTTGTTTTACTTTCAGTAAAACAGGGAATAACATATTTTCAGCACCACGACCTTGGTGAGCAGGGATCACGTAGTCATAGTCAAACATTTCTTTAACTTTATCTTTTAAATCATAATAGTTACGAGATCCTGCATACGCTTCATCACCGGTGATCATCGCTGCCCATTGACGGTCACTCATGGCGTTAGTACCCGAGTCAGTCAACAGGTCAATATACACCGCACTACTTGGTAACAAGAATGGGTTATAACCCGCCTCTTTTAATGCTGCTTCACGCTCTTCTCTGGATGGAATACGGATGTTTTCTACCATTTTAATACGGAACGGTTCTACGATTCTTTTAGCCATGATAATACCTTTAATTTTTCATTAAATAATAAAAACAGAAATTCGAACTTATAAAAATAAGCGAATAGATCTTGGGGGAGAGAAAAAAGAAAGGTTATTTGTGCGGAAAAAAATAAGCTAAAGAAATATCAATATTGAACCATTTCTTCAGATAGAAGAAGCGCCTCGACATGAGTAACTCACTTAAAAGAAACATACTAGGACTCCCATCAGTAAGGAATTAGTACAACCTTGAGTATGGTATATAACAATTTTCAGATGAATTTAATAGCAATTGTCTGTTATTTGTATCTTCATCACAAAATGTGTTAAATAACCCCTCACACTATGATTATGGTCACAATATTATTTAGATAAACAACTATTAAATAAACGTTAATAATTTGATTTTGTTTTATAATTAAATAATAAATAGTGATTTTAAAATTAATTTATTAACGTTAAAAAGTCATTTCACTGAGAATATATTTGAATTAAGTAAAGCCTTATACAAAGGCTTTACTTAATGATATCAATTTAATAATTTCACTCTAAACATTATTTTTCAAATAGCTTGTGAGTATACTCTTTCGATACCGCACTGCGCTTTCCATCCGCGTCAAAGTAACGGTCGATATGGCACTTCTGCTCATTAATATCGCAGAAAATCCCATTGGCAAACGTCATGGCCGTTTTATCAAAATCGCCACCTTGCTCAATTACTTTCGCGCGTTTATCACCTAAATACTTCTTAGTCAGCTCCGTAGATACCCCATCTTTGGCGCTAAAGCAGACATACTTATCGCACAGCACGTTTTTTTCTGGGGATTTTAATGCTGAGGTCGATTTTCCTGACGACAACATCGGTAATGCCGCAATCGCAAACCCAACGAGACATACTGCTTTTAAATTCATACCACACCTTTTATTAATCGATAACATAACTGCAATGTAATATTAGAGCTTCATTTCACTGTTTAATTCCCCGTTTCTGCCCGTATTTCATGTTTACTGCAAACCCTATCCATTTACTGCATTAATTTAACCTTTTATTAACACTTTCAATTGTCATTTTTTGCAGAAAAGATGAGTGTATGGGTGGCAATTTAAATAATAACAACACCTGCAACTCTGCATTCGACAAAATTAAGCACCCAATAAGAGAGTGAAGCATGACAACAGAGACCGTCGCCATTAAATCTTTTGGCTCCACTAAAACCACCTCAAAAGTGTTATTGATCTGCTGGATGAGTATTTTATTTGAAGGTTATGATGTCGGCGTGATGGGCGCCGTTCTACCGACGCTCGCAGAATACAAACAATGGAATCTTACCCCGTTAGAGCTTGGTGCTCTCAGTAGCTACGCCTTAGTCGGTATGTTTTTTGGAGCATTTATTATCGGAACACTGAGTGAACTCTATGGTCGTCGTCGCATGCTTTTGGCCTGTGTTACCTTGTTTTCACTGACAATGCTCGCTGCGGCTCTTGCACCTACGCCTTGGATATTTGGGCTTATGCGCTTTATTGGTGGTATTGGCTTAGGAGGGGTGATCCCTGTCGCCGCAGCATTGACCATCGAATATTCTCCCGCTGAAAAACGCTCATTTAACTACGGCATTATGTATTCTGGCTACTCGCTTGGGATCCTCTGCGCAGCACTGGTCGCAATGTGGCTACTGGAACAATTTGGTTGGCGCAGTGTTATTGGCTTTGGCGCTTTACCACTCTTGCTCGTTTGGCCCATGGCTCGCCTATTACCTGAATCCTTAGAATTCCTCACCCATAAAGGTCGTCATGCTGAAGCACAATCACTAGCACAAACATTAGATGTTGAATATCAAGCACCGCCCGCACAACAAAAACAGCAGCCTCAACGCTTAAAAGAGATAGTCTCCGTGGTTTTTGCGTGGACTCATTTGCGCGCAACAGCCTGTTTTTGGGTAGCGTTGTTCTGCGGCATGTTGCTGGTATATGGCTTAAATACATGGCTACCTTCCATCATGCGTAAGGAAGGTTATAACTTAGGCTCCAGCTTAACCTTTTTAGTCGTATTTAGCTTAGCGTCAGCATTAGGCGGGTTATTCTTAGGAAAAATCGCCGATAAGCGTGGCGTTCGAGGGTCTGTTGCCTTTTTCTTCCTATTAGGGGCAATCGGAATTGGCTGCATGGTTTTCAAACAAAATATTTATATTAACTACCTACTTGTGGCATTTGCAGGGGTTGGTAGTATTTCCGCAGCGTTGATTTTGACGGGTTACATTGCCAATTACTATCCATCAAAAGCGCGCGCATCCGCCACTGGATGGGCATTAAGTTTTTCACGCATTGGTGCCATGACCGGTCCGATGTTCGGCGCGTATATCGCGAGCTTAGGAATTGCCACCAGTTGGAACTTTATTGCGTTTTCTATCGTCGCCGTGATTGCCGCCACCGCAGTGATTTTACTTCCCAAAAAACGACCATAGCCTGCCTATCATCAATAGGGGCACAATGCCCCTATTCCATCGCCTTAAATTAATACGCTGTACGATAACGAAGTTGTGTTCCCGCAGCCAACGCGGATTCATCACTATAATCGGTTGATAGCTCAATAAATCCTTGCAGCTCAGGAATAAATAATTTGTTATACCATTCTAAGTCAGAACGACGATGTAACTGACCGCTAGCAAAGTCGAGCGTTAAATATTGCAGAGCACCTCTGGCATATTCCGCCACAAGCAAACCATCATTGGCAACTTTCATATCTTGCAAATGGTTATAACCCGCCTCCCTGATCAACCTAAAATCACCATTTTGATACTGATACAGAGAAAATAATCTGCGCGAAGGCTCCTGCGCAATCAGGTAAATGTCCCCTTTCAGATTTTGGGCGGCTTCGTTGATACGAATCGGTAGCCACCGATGGCTCACCACCGTTTTTTGGGCAATATTGACCACCACTTCAAGGGAGCCCATTTCGTTACCGTAGCTATACCACATCACTACATTGCCATGATGCACAGCATATGAAAACGTGGAGTTGTCAGCGATCTCTTCAGGATAAAAGCGTTTCACTAACTCGCGAGGATTCATCAAATATTGCCATGTTAACCCGTTGTCTGCACTGGTAAAAATATTTTGACTATCTATCAGCACGTAAGGCTCACCCGGACTACTTTGGTAAATATTCCCAGTGATTGCCGAATAAACATATTCTCCATCACCCTCTTTCCAAGGGGTTAATGGTCCCACTGAATAGTCAGATAAATTCACGGTGCGATACCCACCCCGCACCATTAATAGACACTGAGTATCATCACACACCACATTATAAAAGCTGTTGTCATCTTGGGTGATGAAACGCACACCTTCTTGATTAGCAAATAACACCTGATAACGGTCTTCTCTGCCAGACGCATACGCATCGAGACGATTGTAATAATATGACGAGCGACGATTTTTCTGAGTAATTATCAGCGTGCCATTTTTCGCCGGATAGGTTTTGGCATAATCATAATCCGCAATATAGGCACTGCTCTCTTGGTAATTATCTTTCCATCTCCAGGGGCTATCATCCCCACGGAATACCAAAAATAGCGTCCCCCCTAAGCACACAAAAAAAATGGCGCCCGTCACCAGAAATCGCCAACTCAGAAATGGATTCATTAGCGTACCTCCATAACGTAACCATCTTTACCTTGTTGGCGACGTAATGTGCTCAAAATGGCTTGAGTTTGATAGTAGGCACGACCGCGTTTAGAAAACTGATAATATGCCGCCATCCCCAAAGCGATTAAAAAGCAGATGCCGAGTGTTATTGAGCTAGCAAATCCGATAAATATCAAATCATTATCCAGTAGATATAGCCAATCCCATGAGTCCCAGTGACCACCTCGGTCTTGAATCTCCATAATGGAAATAGCCCCAAACACTGCCAGCAACAATGCCAAAATAATGCCGGTAATCCACCATAATCCTAAATACAATCCTCGCTCCTGCGCCATGTTTCGAGCAGATAAGGTATAGGCTAAATTATCTTGATAGTTGAACACCCCAAACACCACATTATCAGGCTGGTTTTCCGCTAATTTAGAGTGATAAACCTCAACCTCATCACCCTGAGCCAGAAAAAAACTATGATTATTAAAGAAAGGTTTCGCGCCATCTAATTTTAAATTCAAATGGCTTTTATTCACCTGCAACTCGACTTCATGGCGAATAGTCGTATTGCCACGATAATAGTATTCAATAATATTGATGTTTTTGAGGTTAACGTTGCCCTTTGTCACGCTCAAAGATGGTTCAGGGGGCAATTTATCCAAAGTTGGGTTTATTTTAAGTGGTTTAGATTTTGGATTTTTAATTCCCTCAATCTGGATCAGATTTTCGCCAGACAATACCTGAAACTTACCATCAATCACCAAATCTAGGGCGCGCAAAATTGTTTTTCGTTTTCGACTAAAAATGGTGAAGGTCTGTGAAATACACATATACAACAAAACAGCCCCCGTGAAGGCAGCCATCGCGAGTAATGATGCAATAACAATTAACCACACACTATCTTCATCAGTAAACAGACAAAAATAGGCAGGTATAAAGAGAGCTGTAAGCCCTAAAGACAGCAGGTATTGTTTCACTAATCCTTTGTCAAACTTAAGATTTCTGTCTGGTTCCAAGCGTCCATACTCAGGATGATAAACCCAATTTAGCCAATAACTACCGTCATTCAGTTGTTCAGCAGAGATAATCAATGTGTCATCTTTTTGTAATCGTTCCAAAAATATTTGGCTATTTTCAAAATCCTCAGCATTGAAGAAAAACACTTTATCCGATGTAATTAGCCTTACCATGCCCATTGGTGAAACATGTTTATAGTCGCACTGGATTAGCTTAACCTGAAAATATTGAACACCCATTAATGATGCCTATTTGTTATAGTTAATTTAATATTATGATAATAAATAAAGGTATATTGCCCTAGTCAAAGTTGTCTTATAATAAAACAATTCGGATAATTACAGGTTAAAAGCCAAAACAGCAAAAAGTGGGTAAATACCTGTTTTACTCTTAAAATGAGACCCAACTCTAGTAAAGGAAATAATTACTGTTAGACTGGCGCCTATGCGTTATTTTGAATGCCATGAGTCCAAAAAAATAGATTATTTTATACCTACCGTTAACGACAAATTTGAATAAATGTGATGACATCAAAACCGGCCTACAAGCAAATTCAATCTTACATTTTGCGGAGTATTGATTTAGGGATTTTTAAACCCGAAACTCAAATCCCCACAGAGCTTGAGCTATGCGCCCAATTTAATGTTAGCCGTATGACGGTGAATAAAGCGATTTCTGAGCTGAGTCAGAAAGGTATCTTGAATCGTATTGCAGGGAAAGGTACGTTTGTCGCTACCCAAAAACATGAACTTCCTGTAACCAAAGCGTTTGATATTTTTGATGAGATTTCGGTTAGTGGAAATAAATATGCAGGTCACCAATTACAATTAAAGGTCATTCCTGCGACAGCAGATATAGCCTTGCAACTCGGTGTCACGGAAGGCAGTAACATTGGTTACTGTAAAATGCTGCATTTTGAAAATGATATTCCACTAATGTTGGAAGAACGCTTTGTTAATCATGAACTTGTTCCTGAATTTGTTCAGCAGCAGTTTGGTCATACTGAAACTCCTAGCGGCTATTTGCAACGCCACTTTCCTGTCAGTGAAATGGAGCACACGATTGAGGCTATCCTAGCAAGTAAAACGCTTGCTCAAGCCCTATCCATCAAAGAAAATGCCCCTTGTTTACAACTCAGCCGCCGGACATGGACAGGCAACATATTGATCAGTTACGTCAATATGATCAGCGCAGGTTCTCGCTATAAATTGAAATTACATTCTCGCATTGAAAACTAACTTTTCTGCCATAAAAAATGGGGCACTTCTGCCCCAAAACGACTGATAACACAATAATATACCTCGATAATTTCCACATCACAGAAATTACAGTGGTATCAACACATCAACATCACAACAAAACTACATACCTTGATAAATCGGTCCTTCTCCCCCTTGCGGTGCTGTCCACGTAATATTTTGCAGAGGGTCTTTAATGTCACAGGCTTTGCAATGCAGGCAATTTTGCGCATTTATTTGCAGTTTTTCCTGCTGCTGTATATTCACAACTTCATAGACCCCCGCAGGGCAATACCGAGTTTCCGGTGAAGCGTAAATGGATAAATTGACACGAATAGGTATTTCAATATCTTTCAAGCGTAGATGGCAAGGTTGCTCTTCCGCATGGTGAGTATTCGATAAAAATACCGATGACGGCTTATCAAACGTTAATTTACCATCCGGCTTCGGATAAGATATTGGCTCAAATTGGCTTGCAGGTTTAAGCCCTTGATGGTCATCCATTTTAAGCTTTAACGACCATGGGGTGCGCCCTTTTAATAACCATTGCTCAGCCCCAAATAGCAATGATCCGAGCACCAGCCCTTTTTTCATGTAAGGCTTGAAATTACGCGTTTGGTATAACTCATCATATAACCAGCTTTGTTCGAACTTTTGTTGAAACTGGCGGGTAAATTGCGTGTAATCGACCTGATCGTCGGCAAATGCTTCAAATAGTGCTTCAGCGGCTAGCATGCCACTTTTCACTGCGCAGTGACTGCCTTTAATCCGTGCCGCATTCAAGAATCCCGCATCATCCCCTATCAATGCACCACCGGGGAAACTTAATTCAGGCAGAGCAGGTAAGCCCCCAGCAACCATGGTACGTGCACCATAACTGATTCGCTCACCACCTTGTAGAAACTCACTAAATGCAGGATGGGTCTTTAAACGCTGGAACTCCTCAAACGGGGACAAATACGGATTTTCATAATTCAGCCCGACCACCAGCCCCACCGCAACCAAATTTTCCCCGTAGTGATACGCAAATCCACCTCCGTAGGTTTGATTATCGAGAGGCCACCCTACTGAGTGCACCACTAATCCCGCTTGATGCTGCTCTTTAGGGATCTGCCAAATTTCTTTTAAACCTAATCCATAAGTCTGCTTACCACGATTTACCGCTAAGTCGAAATGAGCAATTAACTGCTTACCTAGCTGCCCTCGACACCCTTCTGCAAAGAAGGTCATTTTTGCCAGTAAGTTCATTCCCGCTTGATACATAGCAGTGGGGTTACCCTGCTTGTCTAACCCCATATCCCCTGTGGTCACGCCCATCACCTGTCCTGCATCATCAAAAAGGACATCTGTAGCAGCAAATCCAGGAAAAATATCGACGCCAAGCTGCTCAGCCTCTGCCGCAAGTGCAGCACTGACTTGCCCAAGGCTACCAATCACGTTGCCATGATTTTTCAGGCAGGCAGGTAACAAAGCTAATGGCAGCTTGCTAGCTTTATGCTCCTTGAGCCATAAGAAGCGGTCCTCACCAACGGGCGTGAGTGATGCAGAAACCGTTTGTTGCCAGTCAGGTAATAGCTCGTTAAGACCTCGCGGGTCGATGACCGCGCCCGATAAAATATGCGCGCCGACCTCTGAGCCTTTATCGATTAAGCAGACACTAAGGTCTTTACCTGTTTCGCTTGCGAGTTGCTTAAGACGAATTGCCGCCGATAATCCTGCGGGTCCTCCACCGACAATCAGGACATCAAATTCCATTGATTCTCGCGTCGAAGACGCCGTGATATTGGCACTATTGTCGGTAGTCATGGTGTCCTTCCTTATGCCAGCGCTTTATCAAATGCAGGTAAGATCTCAAACAGATCACCGACGATACCGTAGTCTGCCACTTGGAAAATGGGGGCTTCTGGATCGCGGTTAATCGCGACGATCACTTTGCTCTCTTTCATGCCCGCAATATGTTGAATGGCACCGGAGATCCCAACCGCAATGTAGAGATCAGGCGCAACAATTTTGCCCGTTTGCCCCACTTGGTAATCATTCGGTACATACCCCGCATCCACTGCGGCGCGCGATGCACCTACCGCAGCACCTAATTTATCGGCGATGGTTTCCAATAAGGCAAAATTTTCCCCCGAACTTAAACCACGCCCCCCAGAGATCACCACTTTGGCAGAGCTCAATTCTGCGCGGCTCATCTGCGTTAATGACTGGCTAGTCAGTTCTGAGAGTTGATTTAATTCTGTGACCACTACGGGTTCTATCACTGCGGGGGATTGGGTATCGACGGCACCAGAAAAAGCAGAACTTCTTACGGTGATCACAACTTGATGACCATTGTTTTGTACCGTTGCCAATGCGTTTCCGGCATAAATCGGGCGAACAAACGTTTGAGCATCCACAACCTGAGTAATATCTGAAATCTGAGAAACACCTAACGTTGCAGCCACTCGTGGTGCAATATTTTTACCAAATGTGGTCGCAGGGAAAATGATGTGGCTATACCCTTGTGCGACCGCAGCGACTGCGTTAGTCATTGGTTCCGCAAGGGCATGCTTTAATGGCTCGGCATCCACTGTGATAACTTTTTCTACGCCACTCAGCGTCGCCGCAGATTGAGCAATAGAAGCTATTTGGCTTCCAGCCACGAGGACATGCAAACCCCCTCCTTGTGCAATGATTTCGCGCGCAGCCGTTATGCTGTTATATGTTGAGGATTTAATGGTTTGGTTATCGTGCTCAACAACGACTAAAACGGATAATTGGCTCATATTCAGGCTCCCTATTAAATCACTTCTTTAGCTTGCAGTTCAGTGACTAATGCAATGGCATCATTCAACATAGTGCACTGCCCAGAACGTTTTTTTGGTTCAGTAATACTTAAGGTTTTCACTTGCCCTAATGGGCTGAAGTTCAATGTCGCCACATCAATAATATCTAATTGTTTTTTCTTTGCTTTCATGATGTTAGGTAATGTGGCATAGCGAGGTTCATTTAAGCGTAAATCCGTTGTCACAATCGCGGGTAACCCCATGGATAATGTTTCCAAACCACCATCAATTTCACGGGTAACTTGCAGCCTTGCACCTTCAACCACTACCTGTGAAGCAAACGTAGCTTGGGCGTAGCCTAATAAGGCTGAAAGCATTTGACCGGTTTGGTTGCAATCGTCATCGATAGCTTGTTTACCCAGCAAAATTAAATCCGGCTGTTCTTGGTTAACAACCTGCTGTAAAAGACGGGCGATATCCAATGGCTCTAATACCAGTTCTGCGGACCGTTGAATCAAAATAGCTCGGTCGGCACCAATCGCCATTGCACTACGTAAGGTGTCCTGTGCACTGGCTTCGCCAATAGATACCGCGACAACTTCAGTAGCTTTACCCGCTTCTTTTAAGCGTACTGCTTCTTCTACCGCGATTTCATCAAATGGGTTCATTGCCATTTTTACATTCGCCAGCTCAACTCCTGAGCCATCCGCTTTAACACGCACCTTGACGTTATGGTCAATCACTCGTTTCACCGCGACTAAAATTTTCATAACCACTCCTATCACGCACTTTGTTGCATCTGTTGAATATTTAATTTTTTTAGGATGAAGGAGCCCATAGCAGTGAATTTTTTCACTGCTAGGACGCCATCACTGACTATTTTTATATTTGGAAAATTAAGATGTTATATAAGAAATAAATCTTATTTGGTTTCAGGTAATATCAAACTTGGCGCCACTGACATTGGCCAAATTTTAACAGCTGCATAGTAGATAATGCTGGTTGCCACTAAGCCGACAATCCATGAAATATCCACGCCGCCTAAGCTTTCCACCAACGGTCCGGTATAGAATCCTGTCGCAATAAATGGCATCTGGATCAACACACCTACCACATAAGTGATGATCCCCACCTTATTCCAGCGACCATAGCGGCCATTCGGATTAGATAATTGCGGTACGTCATAACGACCTTTGGTTACCCAGTAGTAGTCCACTAGGTTGATGGCACTCCATGGTGTAAAAAATGCCAATAAAAACAGTAAGAAAGCAGAGAATAATTTTAAGAATGAGTGCTGTCCCGCAAGCCCAAGTATCGTCGAGAAACTCACCATAAGAATAATAAAGAACAGTCGCTGACCGCGGGAAATTTGCTGCTTACCACGGAAACCACACCAAATCGCCGCCATCGACATAAAACTACCGTAAGCGTTCAGCGCAGTGATAGTGACTTTACCGAAGAAAATACTGATATACAGTAGCGCTGCAATTAAACCGGTACTCCCCAGTCCAACAATGTAGGACACTTCGTGACCTGCAAATTGATTGCCTGCCAGCGCGGCGGCAAATACTCCAAGGATCATAGAGGCTTGGGTTCCAATTACTGTACCCGAACCTACCGCTAAGAAAGCTTTAATGGTGGGAGTTTTAGTCGGCAAATAGCGGGAATAATCCGCAACGTAAGGACCGAAAGCAATTTGCCAAGACGCTGACAATGACATTGCTAGCAGGAAATTTGTCCAATCAAAGTGACGGTTTGCCAATAATACAGAGACGTCATTCATATAGAACAAACGGAAGAACAGGTAGAAGAATGCGATAATACCAACGACACTCGCCACTTTACCTAAAATATGAATAATGCGGTAACCACAGATAGTGATACCAATGATCACTATCCCAAAAATCACGATCCCCATCCAGTCGCTAACGTTCAGTAATTGCCCAACGGCTTGCCCTGCTAATACCGTACCGCTAGCAGAGAACCCAACGTACATCATACAGACCAATAAAATAGGGATCACCGCACCATAAACCCCGAACTGAACGCGGCTGGAGATCATTTGCGGTAAACCTAGCTTCGGCCCCTGCACTGCGTGGAGCGCCATTACCGCGCCTCCCAGTAATTGTCCGATAAACAAACCGATCAACGACCAAAATACATCCCCACCCAACACGACCGCTAACGCCCCGGTGACGATTGCCGTGATTTGTAAGTTCGCACCAAACCATAATGTAAACTGGCTCGATAAGGTGCCATGTCGCTCAGATTCAGGAATATAGTCAATGGAACGTGCTTCGATAAGTGGAACGTTATCTTGGCGAGACTGCTTTTGCCCGATGATATCGTTGGAAACTGTCATGGTAACTCCTCTTTAAGCAAGGCTGGCTTAAAGAATGGACCAATTAGCCGTCAGCAATGGATTCTCTATGCGGTTAGGCACAGGCATTTGACGCGATGCGGGTATTTTATTGTTATATCTACCCGTCATTAATAATTGAAATACATTCTTAAACCTGATTGTTGTTGTGTTTTTAAGTCCATGATCCTGTTGTCAGGGTAGTGCTCCTGTTATTACTTAGAAACCCCGATAAGTCCTGTCTTACCTATCGGGTCGAACCTATCAAAATTAAGCGTCGAGAACGGCGCGAGAAATAATGATTTTTTGAATTTCTGAGGTCCCTTCAAAGATACGCAAAATACGGGCATCTCGTACATAGCGCTCTAGGGGTAGATCACGAATATAACCATACCCACCATGTAGCTGTAAGGCCGCATCGGTAACAAAACCCGCACATTCCGCAGCAAACAATTTTGCCGTTGCTGATTGCAAACTAAAACGTTGCCCAGAATCACGCAGTTCAGCCGCATTCCACGTCAACATACGAGCAGCTTCTAATTGTGTGTGCATATCAGCAAGCTTCCACTGTGTTCCTTGGTAGGCGGCCAATGGCTTCTTACCTATTTGGCGCTCTTTCACCCAACCTAATGTGCTCTCCATCGCTGCGCGAGCAATTCCCAGAGAGGTGGCTGCCACTTCCACTCGCCCTTTATCCAAGACTTCCATTGCCGTGTGAAATCCTTTGCCTTCCTCCCCCAATAAAGCCGATTCAGGTAACCAACAGTTGAGTGCTAACTCATAAATAGTGCTACCACGCAGGCCCATGGTTTTTTCTGGGTGAGAAAACGCCACACCTTCAGTGCCTTTCGGGATCATAAATGCACTAATGCCGCGGGCACCCGCCTCAACATCTGTTTTGGCATACAGCACAATGAAATCAGCTTCTTTAGCATTGGTAATATAGTGTTTATTACCACGAATTCGCCAACCACCATTCTCACGGGTGGCGGTTGTGCGCATGTCGGCGGGGTTTGAACCCGCAGCGGGTTCTGTCAATCCAAATGCACCCAGCAATTCCCCACTCGCTGCTTTCGGTAACCAATCATTTTTTTGCGCTTCAGTGCCACCAATCAAGATTGAGTCTGTGGCTAAAAAATGTGCGGTGAGTGCTGATGATGTTGAAGCACACGCTGCCGCCACCGCTTCAACGATCATGCTCATCGCAATGCTACCGATACCAAAACCACCGTATTGCTCGGGTAAGTTAATCCCCCAACAACCCATTTCACCCAATGCAGTTAAGCTTTCCGCACAGAAAATCTCTTCTTCATCATAGCGTTGAGCGTTCGCTTGCAGGATATCGCGGCACACTTTTTCCACAGCATCTACAATCGCGTATTCCGTTTCGTTAATCTCAAAACTCATTGCATCGTCTCCGCACTTTTCATCATTGTTGTTGGCTTATAACGTTCATTGCCTTCCCCGAGAGCTGGGGCTCTTTGGGTCACTTTCGGTTTCACGCCATTAAAGAAAACTGGCTGAGAAATCAGTGGAGTACCGCCATCGTTTAAATGGGTTAATACTTGGCGTACTTGAGCATGCTCACTTTGTGTGGCTTGCTGTAAATTGTGGATTGGTGAAGCAGGTACTCCCGCATTGAGCAGTAAATCGCACACTTCCTCGACGCTTTTTGTTCCTGTCCAATCTTCAATTTCTTGGCGCAATGCGGCTTGGTTAATAGTACGAACAGGGTCATTTAAATAACGCGAATCTTGGGGTAATTCCGGCTTCTCCATACATTCACATAAGCGTTGGAAGAGTTTTTCGCTCGCGATCGCTATCACCACTAAACCGTCTTTCGCTTGGTAAGTATCAAATGGTGTTGAAACTGGATGGCGATTACCCACCAAACTTGGGGCTTTACCATTCGCAAATAAATTCGACAGTCCGGTAAGCTGCATGCTGAGTAAGACATCCACCATCGCCACATCAATATATTGAGCGCCTTCACCGTGACGTTCGCGAGCAAACAGCGCGCTGCTAATCGCCCATGAGGCAAATACGCCTGCGCACACATCACCAATGGATTCACCGCTACGTGTCGGTCCCGATTCGGGGAAGCCTGTCACACTCATCAATCCAGACATTGCTTGTGCCACAATGTCATAGGCTGGGTAACTTGCGAGAGGACTGTTTTGTCCAAACCCTGAAATGCTGGCGTAGATAATATTAGGATTTAGCTGTTTAACACTGTCGAAATCGATCCCAAGACGCTTGGTCACACCAGGACGGAAGTTTTCCACCACCACGTCACTTTCTGTGATCAATTGGAATAAAATCTGACGATCCGCATCCGCTTTAAGATCTAACTCAATACTGCGCTTCCCGCGATTGATCAATCCGTAATAAACACTTTCACCATCAATAAAAGGTCCCAAATGACGGCTATCATCACCGTGATCAGGGACTTCAATTTTGATCACTTCAGCACCCAAATCTGCCATCATTCCGGTGCAATAAGGTCCTGCTAGCACACGGCTTAAATCAATCACTTTGATCCCCGCCAAAGGTCCGTGTGGTTTTTGGGTCGTTGCCGTATTCATTATGAATTCCTTATGTGAGGCTAAAAGGTGCCGACTCTATTGAACCGGCATTCGACATTACTTAACCATCGGCAAGTTAAGCCCTTGCTGTTTCGCACAATGAATAGCGATGTCATAACCTGCATCTGCATGACGCATTACCCCAGTTGCAGGGTCATTGTGCAGTACGCGAGCAAGGCGTTTGTCTGCCGCATCAGTGCCATCACACACAATCACCACACCAGCATGTTGCGAGAAGCCCATACCCACACCACCACCGTGATGTAAGCTAACCCATGTTGCACCACCCGCAGTGTTCAGCAGCGCATTCAGTAATGGCCAATCAGATACGGCATCTGAGCCATCTTTCATCGATTCGGTTTCTCGATGTGGGCTTGCGACAGAGCCGGAGTCTAAGTGGTCACGACCAATCACCACTGGACCTTTCAGCTCGCCATTTTTCACCATTTCATTAAATGCACGCCCTAATCTTTCACGATCTTTCAGACCCACCCAACAGATACGAGCTGGCAAACCTTGGAAAGCAATACGCTCACGAGCCATATCTAACCAATTGTGCAGATGCTTATCATCAGGAATCAGCTCTTTCACTTTCTGGTCAGTTTTATAGATATCTTCTGGATCACCAGACAGTGCAACCCAACGGAAAGGACCAATGCCTTCACAGAACAGAGGACGAATATAAGCAGGCACAAATCCTGGAAAATCAAAAGCGTTACTGACCCCTTCATCTTTTGCCATTTGACGAATGTTGTTGCCGTAGTCAAATGCTGCTGAGCCACGTTTTTGCATTTGCAGCATGGCATCAACTTGCACCGCCATACTTTTCTTCGCCGCTTTAGTCACTTCAGCGGGTGCGCTTTGTTGCTTGTCACGCCACTGAGCTAATGTCCAACCTTGAGGCAGATAACCATGAACGGGATCGTGGGCACTGGTTTGGTCAGTGACTGAATCTGGCGTAATATTGCGTTTAACTAACTCGCTATACACATCCGCCGCATTACCTAATAAGCCGACTGACACTGGCTGACCGCTCGCTTTCGCTTCTTCGATATAGCCTAGAGCCTCATCCAAAGACGTCGCTTTTTTATCGACGTAACGCGTTCTTAAACGGAAATCGATACGGCTTTCATCACACTCAACCGCTATCATGCTAAAGCCTGCCATCGTTGCGGCTAATGGCTGAGCGCCCCCCATTCCACCTAAGCCCCCCGTCAGAATCCAACGACCCGCTGGGTTGCCATTAAAATGCTGTTTTGCGAGTGAAACAAAGGTTTCATAAGTGCCTTGAACAATCCCTTGTGAGCCAATGTAGATCCACGAGCCTGCTGTCATCTGCCCGTACATCATCAAGCCTTTACGATCTAATTCGTTGAAATGATCCCAGTTAGCCCAATGGGGTACGATGTTTGAGTTAGCAATTAACACTCGCGGAGCATCTACATGCGTTGGGAATACCCCCACCGGTTTACCTGATTGCACCAGTAAGGTTTGATCATCTTCGAGGTTTTTTAATACGTCTAAAATTTTGTCGTAGCATTCCCAATCGCGGGCGGCACGACCAATTCCACCATACACAACAAGACTTTGTGGATGTTCGGCAACATCAGGATCTAAGTTGTTTTGGATCATGCGATATACGGCTTCGGTCAGCCAACTTTTGCAGCTCTTTTGGCTACCGTGCGGGGCACGGATCACACGTGTTGCATCTGTACGGTTTAACATTATTTTATCCCCTATCCATCCACTTGGTTTAACGCAAAATTAACAATTTTGGTTATTTATCATTGTTGAGATCATGGCGAACAGACAGTTTCTAGGCAGTGAAAATATTAAAACTTACTTTTATTATCAATAAATTAAATAAAAATAATAATGGCTAGATACTGTCTTTCTGCTTGGTTTGCTTAGTTGATAATTAAATATATATACATTTAGTTCACAAAGTATATACATTTAAATTTGAATTTTTGTCTCAACAGTGGAGAAGGAAGATGAAGAAAAGTTAGACAACAATAACTAGGATGCTGTTTCTACACAGAAACTTGTATATACATTTAAATTTTTATGCAGAAACAAGCAAATAACAGAAATGAGAGAAACCTCACATTAACTACGCAGCAGTTACAGCCGATACACACCTTTTATGCTTACCACCACTTATTAGTAGCGAATAAGTTATACTTTTATATAACTACACTCATCACTATACATAGTGGATATAAGAGATTCGCTTATCATTCTTTTTTGCAATATTTAATAAGCTAACTCGTTTAATATACGATCAATTCATGATTAATTAATAAACTATGGAACAATTATGTCTAAATTAAATCAAGTTTCAAACCCATCAATTTATTCCGCCAATCAATCAGAAAATACAATTAAAAATAACCATATAAAAAAAACCAATCAAAGCAATCTCTCTTTTTGGGATAAATTTAAAAATTCTTTAAAAAAAGAAATACCCGCAGTAACGCAATCCAATACTCAATACCAAGCTACGCAATTTTTAAATGAAACTTTTGAAATTCCTAAAATAGCGGAGATGGAAACTAAAGATAGCGCGGTCGTTTATCAATGGAATGAAACGCTAGAACCCTACCTACCAAACAGTGCAGACCAGCGGATTGAAACTCATAATCCTAGAGATGCAGATAAACTACCAGAACAATTTCTCAAGGATTTCAATCGCATAAACTACACCATGACATGTTTAAGTTTAGAAATGCCCGAATTTAGTAACCAATTTACGCAAGAAGAAAGATTGCGATTTTTGATTGAATTTGTCACATTTCCACACGCGGAAAAACTGTGCCAAATTGCCCATCAAGGCCATCTTGCAGAGCCTTATATTACTCTGACAATGAAAAATAAAAATTGTGACTATATTATTCCTCAGTCAAAAGAAAATGATAAATTAACGATTAATATCGAGAAAACGGAAGATAATAATTACATCATCACTTCTAGAAATGAATATTATTTAAAGCAAATACAACCAGAGAAAATATTAGAAAATACGGTACTTTTTACCGAGAGAAAAAGTTACCTAGTCAGTCATAATAATGGTGAATTAACTCAAGATCCAAATAAGAATGATTTATTAACCATAAAAATCACTCAGAAGTATAATTAATCTCTATGAAATAAAATACCCCATAAATATCTAATCTATTTTATGGGGTATTTTTATCCAAATAATATTAGATTATCCACCTAAATATGCACTACGCACGGCTTCATTTGCTAATAATGATTTTCCAGTATCTTCCAGAACAATATGCCCATTTTCTAGCACATAACCTCGATCAGCCAGTTTCAAAGCTTGGTTAGCATTTTGCTCCACAAGGAATATGGTCATCCCCTCTTCCCGTAGCTGCAAAATTGTGTCGAAAATTTGCATAATAATAATCGGAGCCAACCCAAGAGATGGCTCATCCAGAAGCAATAACTCCGGCTGACTCATCAAGGCTCGCCCAATAGCCAGCATCTGTTGCTCACCACCCGACATGGTTCCTGAACGCTGGCTGCGGCGCTCATGCAACCGAGGAAATAGCGAATAAACGCGATCGATACGCTCATGGTACTGCTGGCGATCCGCGAAAAAACCGCCCATGGCGAGGTTCTCTTCGACGGTCATACGAGAAAAGACCCGACGACCTTCTGGCACCAATGCAATGTCTTTACGCATAATTTGCGGCGTCGGGAGCTGAGTAATATCCACCCCACGATAAAGTACCTGACCGGATGATGCTCTAGGATCGCCACATAAAGTACTGAGTAGCGTCGTTTTCCCTGCTCCATTCGCGCCAATCAGGGTGACTATTTCCCCTTTTTGTATATTCAAGCTGACGTTATGCAGCGCCTGAATTTTCCCGTAATGGGTGGAAACTTGTTTAAATTCCAACATTAATAAGCTTCTCCCAAATAGGCTTTGATGACATCAGGATGCTGCCGAATTTCATTGGGTGTACCATTCGCCAAAGGCGTACCTTGGTTTACCACATAAATACGGTCAGAGATCCCCATCACCAATTTCATATCATGTTCAATCAATAAAATAGAGACGTTATGGTGGCTACGTAATTCGGCAATCAGCTCATCCAGATCGTTAGTTTCTTTGGGATTCAGTCCTGCTGCGGGCTCGTCCAACATCAAAATTTCAGGGCGTGTCACCATACAGCGTGCTATTTCCAAGCGGCGCTGCTGACCATATGCCAAGTTACCAGCTTGACGATTCGCAAACTCGGAAAGATTGACGCGCTCTAACCAGTTCACCGCGTTATCCAATGCTTCCGCTTCTGCTCGACGAAATGCGGGCGTTTTTAGTAATCCTGAGAAGATGCCACTTTTAAGATGCTGATGCTGAGCAACCAGTAAATTTTCAATAACCGTCATCTCTTTAAACAAGCGAACATGCTGAAAGGTACGGATGACGCCTAGGCGAGCAATAGCTTGCCCTGGCAGCCCTTCAAGGTGTTTATTACGATACAAAATAGCCCCGCTGGTTGGCTTGTAAAACCCGGTTAAACAGTTAAATATCGTGGTTTTACCCGCACCGTTGGGACCAATCAACGAGACAATTTCCCCTTGGTTTAGCGTGAGCTCTACATTATTCACGGCTAATAAACCACCGAAACGCATCGTTAAGCCACTTACTTGCAATAAAGGTGTCATTGATATCATGCTCCGCCTCCTTGTGCGCTTTTCAGCTTCATTTGGCGGCGCTGCATCGGTAATAAGCCTTGTGGGCGCCAGATCATCATTAACACCATCAATGCACCCAGCAGCAGCATGCTATATTCGTTCAGATCGCGCATCATTTCCCGTGAAACCACTAAGATGATCGCCGCTAAAATCACGGACATTTGCGATCCCATTCCCCCGAGTACCACGATCGCTAACACAAACGCAGATTCAGCAAATGTGAAGGACTCCGGACTGATAAAGCCTTGCCGTGCAGCAAATAATGCACCTGCGAACCCTGCAAATGTTGCACTGATGGTAAAGGCGGTTAATTTTATACGCGTTGGGCTTAACCCTAATGATCGACACGCAATCTCATCTTCGCGCAGCGCTTCCCACGCGCGCCCTAATGGCATACGCAGTAAACGGCTTATCACGATTAACGTGAGCACGACCAACAGTAACGCGACAAAATAGAGGAAAATGATCCGGTCACCGGGGTTATAATCCAACCCAAAAAAGTGGTGAAATGTATCCCATCCATCCTTTGCTGTACGGCTAAACTCTAAACCAAAAAAGGTGGGTTTTGGCAGTTGGCTAATCCCATTCGGTCCCCCTGTGATGTCCGTATTATTTAATAATAAAATACGGACAATCTCCCCAAATCCGAGGGTCACAATTGCTAAATAATCCCCTCGCAGCCTCAGAACAGGGAAGCCCAATAACAACCCAGCTAATGCCGCCGTTAAGCCGGCAATCGGTAAGCTTTCCCAGAAACCGAAATCATAATAGTGATTAAGTAAGCCAAAGGTATAGGCGCCGATAGCGTAGAAGCCCGCATAGCCGAGCACCAATAACCCGGATAACCCAACAACCACGTTTAAGCCTAACCCCAGCATCACGTAGATTAAGGTTAATGTGGCAATATCGACGCTACCACGAGAAACCATAAAGGGCCAAATAATGGCACCAACAATAATGGCAATGCCGATAATTTTTTGTCTGAGCGAGCCGCCGTCAAAATCTGGTAACGCCCACGATTTTTTAGGCACGCCTTGCCACACTTTGCTTAACGCGGGGCGAATTAATTGATACACAAAGATAATGGCGATGCCGACGAAGATCCAATTCCAACGAACGTCTCCCCCAGATTCCACAATCAGCTTAGTGCCATCGAGGCCTAATTTTAGCCCCATCATAAATACCGCTAAAATAAAGAAGGTGACGGAGGCAATAATGGCGCTGATCCAATTTTCTTTTCTCATACTTTTTCGACCTCCGGGCGACCCAGAATGCCAGTTGGCATGATCAACAGAACACCAATCAATAAACCAAATGAAACGACATCTTTGTATTCCGTGCTTAGATATGCAGAGGTCATCGCTTCCGCAACCCCCAGAATCAAGCCGCCTAGCATTGCGCCAGGAATACTACCGATTCCGCCTAACACCGCCGCGGTGAACGCTTTCATTCCTGCCATGAAGCCAATATATGGGTTAATGACCCCATAAAATTGCCCTAATAACACACCCGCCACTGCCGCCATCGCTGCACCGATCACAAACGTCAGGGAGATCACACGGTCAGTGTTAATGCCAAGCAAGCTCGCCATTTTTAAATCTTCCGCACAAGCACGGCACGCACGCCCCATACGGGAGTAGCGGATAAACAGGGTTAATGCCAGCATGGCAAGGAAAGTCACTATCCAGATAGTGAGCTGCATTTTGGTCACAATGGCAGAGAAGCCATCACTTTCACCAATGCTCCACTGTCCGGTGATCAAACTCGGTAATGCCAGATCTCGTGATCCTTGAGATAAACTGACGTAATTTTGTAAGAAAATAGACATCCCGATCGCAGAGATCAGCGCAATCAAGCGTTTAGAATGGCGAACTGGGCGATAAGCAACTCGTTCAATGCTCCAACCGTAGGAACTCGATACCACAATGGCTGCAACAAAGGCTGCCGCAACAAGGATCCAGCCCACATCAATACCGAGCATCATTAAGCCCGCGATAACAATGAACGAAACGTAACTACCAATCATATACACTTCGCCATGGGCAAAGTTGATCATTCCGATGATGCCATACACCATGGTATAACCGATAGCAATCAGCGCGTAAGTGCTTCCTAATGTTAAACCATTGAGGAATTGCTGAATAAAATACAGAATTTGGTCTGACATAAGATTATCCTTTCAAACTACTGTCCCTCTATGGAGAGCAGAAGCTGGAAGCCTGTTTCCAAGCCTCCAGCTCATCACTGAATACTCAATTTCTCAATCAAAAATGAGAATTACTCTTGTGCAGTAGAGGTTCCGTCTTTGTGCCATTCAAACACACCGAATTCGAAACCTTTCAGGTCACCATTTGGCTGCCAGCTCAATTGCCCCATCACAGTATCCACTGGGTTTGCTTTTAAATCTTTCGCAAGAACGTCGGGTTCCTGACTTCCTGTGCGCTGCATTGCCGTGGTTAAGCCTTGAATTGCCGCATAGGTTGTCCAAACAAACGGTCCTGTCGGATCTTCTTTTTTGTTTTTAATCGCATCGACGATGGGTTGGTTAGCAGGTACTTGATCATAACGTTTTGGTAACGTCACCAGCATTCCCTCGGATGCATCACCCGCAATATTAGAAAGTGAAGAGTTGCCGACACCTTCAGGTCCCATAAAGCGAATATTCAGACCTGATTGTTTCGATTGACGTAAAATTTGCCCCATTTCTGGGTAGTAACCACCGAAATAAACAAAATCTACGTTCTCTTTTTTCAGCTTAGCCACCAGCGCAGAGAAATCTTTATCTCCCGCGGTAACCCCTTCAAACATCACTTCTTTCACACCCGCTTTGTTCAGACTTTCACGCACTGAACGTGCTAAACCTTCGCCATATTGTTGTTTATCATGAACCACAGCAATGCGTTTCGGTTTGATTTTTTCGATAATGTATTTTGCTGCCGTTGGACCTTGGTCAGAATCCAATCCTGTGGTACGCATGATTAACTGATAACCTCGCGTAGTTAAATCAGCATTGGTTGCAGCAGGGGTAATCATCAGAACGCCTTCATCTTCATAAATATCTGAAGCTGGCTGAGTGGAAGAGGAGCACAGGTGCCCAATAACGTGTTTAATGCCATCGTTAATCACTTTGTTGGCGACGGCAACCGCTTGTTTTGGATCACACGCATCATCATATTCAACAGCAACAAGCGTATCCCCATTAATGCCACCTTTAGCATTGATATCTGCAATTGCTTGGCGAGCGCCCGTAAATTCCATATCCCCATACTGTGCCACGGGACCCGACATTGCGCCCACGACTGCGATTTTAATCTCTTTCGCCCATCCGGCTGGACTTAATGCCATTGCGATACAACCTGCTAATAATGCTTTATTACTATTCTTCATTCGTGCGTCCCCGCCATCAATATTGTGTGTATGATTGTGAGTGTTTGTGATTGATTTATAATCAATTATTATCGTTGACAGGTTCAATGCCTGATATTTCAAAACATAGCCAATAAGGCTATATATTTCAGACCATTAAACAAGAGAATTATGCTAAATAGCAAATGAATAGAGTAGGTATTTACATCAATTACAGAATAAAAACCTAATGATAAAACGTGTATTTTTTGTAAATACTAGTGTTATATTCCAGTTAAATTTAGCTTAATCCGAGTGAAACTCGGAAAATGCAGAGAGACCAAATTTTTCTCTTTAAAATTAAAAAATCGGTTACAGATCACTCTGCTGTTAGAATAGCGTGTAACATGCACCATGAAATGGATCAAAATAAATGAGACTAACCATCATTCCTCTGGTCAATCCTACTGAGCAACAGTACATCGACCTCTCGAAGATCTGGATAGACCAGAATCGGTCACAGCTTATCCAAAACCTTGAGTCTGGCGTGCAATTTTATGGCGCTCGTTTTAATGAAAGATTACTCGCAGCCGCTAAAGTGTCTATTCATCAACAACAAGGGGTTATTTATGATTTTAATGTTCGTGAAGTGACACGCCGACGAGGTGTAGGCTTGTACCTTTTACAAGAGATTTGCCGTCAATTACCTGAAATTCACACTTGGATCTTTAACTTGCAAGGTATCGAACCACAAAACAAAATCGCCCTAGAACAATTTCTTTCAGCCTGTGGTTTTCGCCCAACAGAAAACGATCAAAACTGGCAGGGACATATCGAGCCATTAATATGAAACTTAATAAAATTCATCACGTTGCTATTATTTGTTCTGACTTTACTCAGAGTAAGCATTTTTATTGTCAGATCCTTGGGCTACAGCTACTCTCGGAACATTACCGCCCAGAAAATGATTCATGGAAAGCAGATTTAGCTTTTGGTGAGCATTATCAAATTGAACTGTTTAGTTTTGCAAACCCGCCAAAAAGGCTCAGTTATCCAGAAGCCGCAGGTTTACGTCATTTAGCGTTTGAAGTGGATAATATCGAGGAGTGGATTGCCTATTTGGCAAAAAATCAGGTGATTTGTGAGGCGGTACGCCTTGACCCTTATACTCAGAAACGTTTTACCTTCTTTGCAGACCCTGATGGGCTACCGTTAGAGCTCTATTCCCGCGAATAAACGTTATGACTGAATAGTGGGTGAATGAGTTATCTGCATTTATATTCCATGCTAATGACAGCAAAAATAAATGCAGATAATCTTTCATGCAGATATCCTATTGAAAGGATTACATCTCGTCGTCTTCATCTTCCATAGCCAGACGAAGTTTCTTCATGGCATTTTTTTCAAGTTGACGAACACGCTCAGCAGATACACCGTACTTATCAGCAAGTTCCTGCAATGTGGTTTTATTGTCATCATCTAACCAGCGAGCACGGATAATATCTTGGCTACGCTCATCGAGCGATGCTAATGCATCCGCTAAGCGGTCAGTTGCATGACTTTCCCAGTTATCATCTTCAATGGTATTTGCAAAGTCTGAAGCCTTATCCTGCAAATAAAGCACAGGTGCAACTGGACCGCCGAAATCACCACTATCATCGTCGTCGGACATGTCAAATGCCATGTCCTGCGCTGCCATACGGGATTCCATTTCGAGTACATCTTTTGTACTTACGCCCAGTTCTTGTGCAACCATATTGACTTCATCTTGGTTAAACCAACCAAGACGTTTTTTATTCTTTCTTAAATTAAAGAATAACTTACGTTGAGATTTTGTCGTGGCAACTTTAACAATACGCCAGTTACGTAGAACGTATTCATGAATTTCAGCTTTGATCCAATGTACCGCGAAAGAAACCAAACGGACACCCACTTCAGGGTTAAAACGACGCACAGCCTTCATCAGACCGATGTTGCCTTCCTGAATTAAGTCAGCTTGTGGCAAACCATAACCTGCATAGCTACGCGCAATGTGAATCACAAAACGCAAATGAGATAAAATCAGTTGCTTAGCAGCTTCGAGGTCACCATCGTAATGCAGCCGTTCAGCAAGTTCCTTTTCTTCCTCTGCGGTCAGCATAGGGTAAGCATTGGCAGCTCGCATATAAGCTTCAATGCTTCCTTGTGGAACAAGCGCTAATGATTGCATATCTTTGGTCATTAAGATCCTCTATGAATTGTACTGAAATGGGAGAGATTCGATACAGACAAACCGTAGTTTATCAGCTTAGCCCCGTTAAATAAATTATATACAAGAATAGTTAACAGCAGGTCAATATCTGACACTTAATTAGAAAAGAAGTTCGCAGAATTTCAGTTTTTCCATCGGTGCCAATACGTTAGCACCGATGGAATAAATAACATTATTCAGGTCTGAAATGACGTAAATGTTGTAATGTTGCCAGCCATGCGGCTACCCAACCCACAATCGCAGACATTAGGATAATCAGCAAGGATTCTTCCCACAATAGCCCTTCAATGTGGAATTGTGTCCCGAATACACTCGCAACTTGCGCCACTAGATCCGATAGCTGCCACACTAACAAAAACGTCATAATAAGGGCAATGACCGCACCGAGGGCGCCTAATACAACTCCGCCATTTAAGAATGGACGCATAATAAAACCATCGGTTGCCCCAATGAGTTTCATCACATTAATCGTATCGCGACGAGCAAAGATATTTAACCGTACGCTGTTTCCAATCACTAAAAACAATGAAACAATCATCAAAATGCCAATCACAGATGCTACTTGCCCCACTAACCTCGTTAGTGCCGCTAACCGAGAGAACCAGCTATCATCCATTCGCACTTCTTCAATACCGTTAACTTGACTTACGCGGTCACGCAGTGTTGTCAAAGCATTAGATCCTTCAAAGTCCAATTTTGGCGTAATGATCGCAACGGCAGGAAGTGGATTTTCTTCTAACATATCTAAGGCGGTACTAAAGCCAGACCAGCTACGGAATTCAGATATCGCTTGATCACGAGATAAGTAATTCACATGCGCGACACCGTCCAGAGCTTCCAGCTGAGTCACTACATTTTGTCCCCCTTGTTCATCGAGAGACTTATCCAAATAGACTGTCAACTGAGGTGTCGGATACCATTGCTCAGCTGCTTGGGAAACGTTTTTCCAAACGATATAACACAAACTTGGCAGCGCTAATGAAATAGCAATCACCATTACCGTCAAAAAGGTTGCCAAAGGCTGCCTTAGCATATCAGCTAACGCATTTAACCAAGAGTAGCGCCACTGTTCACGCCAACCACCTTTGAGTGCTTTGCTTTTCGATTGCATGGTACGTTCAGGCTTCGCTTTGCGGACATTCTTAGCCATGTTGACCTCCAAGCATTCGACCTTCGCTTAAGGTCAAAACACGTAAGTGACGACGTTCAATCAACGCAATATCGTGCGTTGCCATTAAGACAGTCACGCCGACACGGTTAAATTCTTCAAATAAACGCATAATTCCTTCAGATAATTCGCTATCAAGGTTACCCGTTGGCTCATCGGCTAAAAGCATCGTTGGTTTATTCACCACCGCGCGTGCAATACCGACTCGCTGCTGCTCACCACCAGATAGCTGAATTGGAAAGTTTTTCGCTTTATCTAACAGACCGACTTTATCGAGTGCGGCGCTAACACGACGGCGAATATCTTCACTACTCGCACCTGAAATAATCAAAGGCATCGCCACGTTATCATAGACAGTGCGATCATAGAGCAGATGGTGATCTTGGAAAATCATACCGATCTGTCGACGCAGAAAAGGGATCTCTCTGTCTTTTAGTCGGCTGATATCGTGACCATTAAACAGAATATGACCCGCACTTGGGCGCTCAATACCGCAAATCAGTTTGAGTAATGTACTTTTACCTGCACCTGAGTGACCCGTTAAAAATGCCATTTCGCCAGGGCGTAGATGAAAATCTACCCCTTGAAGCGCTTGGCGGCCACCGCGATAAGCTTTACTAACATGTTCAAAGCGAATCATCGAAAATTATTCCTCTCGGGCAAATAGAGCCTCGATAAAGTCATCGGCTTTAAATGGACGTAAATCTTCAATACCTTCCCCAATACCAATATAACGGATTGGAATACCAAACTGGTCGGCAATTGAGAAGATCACGCCACCTTTTGCAGTACCATCGAGCTTTGTCAGTGTAATTCCTGTTAACCCTACGGCGTCATTGAAAATTTTCGCCTGACTAACCGCATTTTGTCCAGTGCTAGCATCGAGTGTGAGCATGATTTCATGAGGTGCTGATTCATCAAGCTTTTTCATCACACGAACGATTTTTTTCAGCTCTTCCATTAAGTGAGCTTTATTTTGTAAGCGCCCTGCCGTGTCTGCAATCAAAACATCCGCGCCTTTTGCTTGGGCTGATTGAATCGCATCATAAATCACCGAAGCAGGGTCTGCCCCAGTATGTTGAGCGACAACGGAAATTTTATTACGCTCACCCCATACTTGCAGTTGTTCCACTGCCGCAGCACGGAAGGTATCACCCGCAGCCAACATCACCGATTTGCCTTCAGATTGATACTGACGCGCTAATTTACCAATCGTGGTGGTTTTACCCACGCCGTTGACACCAACCATAAGAATAACATAAGGTTTTTTACCTTCGATCACTAATGGTTTATCCACGGTAGATAAAATATAAGACATTTCTTCACGCAGCTTGCCATACAACGCTTCCGCGTCTTTTAGTTCTTTACGGGAAGCATGATGGGTTAAATTATCAATAATTTTACGGGTAGTTTCGACACCAACATCCGCAATTAATAACTGCTCTTCCAGCTCATCAAAAAGGTCGTCATCGATTTTTTTGCCTTTAAATAAACCGAGAAAACCCGAACCAAGATTCTGACGCGTTTTTAATAAGCCTTTTTTCAGGCGACTAAAAAAACCTTCTTTCTTTGGTTTTTCTTGTACGATTGGCTGGGCATTTGCGGCTTCTTCCGCTTGTCTTTGCGCTTCTTCTTCCGCAAGACGTGCAGCTTCCGCTTCTTGACGCTCACGCTCTGCTTTTTCTTCAGCA